>JABMQA010001131.1 GCA_013203545.1 Bacteroidota bacterium | reverse complement strand
TCCGCATACAGTTGGCCACAATGTAGTGGTGGATGGCTACAACTCCGATGACTTTTTTCACCTTAACTTCGGATGGAACGGCTCATCAAACGGATGGTACACCATGCCACCAACGTCAGCACCGTATAACCTCACCGTGATCGAAGGTGTTGTGATGGATATTTTCGGGAACAATCCCCATGTTGGTGTATCTGAAAAGATGCCTGGTCAGAAAATTCAAATCAGGGTCGATCCGGTTTTACGGCAGGCCATCATATCAGGATTCAAAACCACATCAAATTTACTTAATATCAGACTTTTTAGCCTGACCGGACAAATGCTCCTGAATAACCAGGTAAGCCCACTTCCCGCTGACGGCAGTGTTTACTTTTCGATGCCAAAGTCAATGAAAGGTCTGTATATTCTGGTTGTGGATGATGGCATGGGCAGCCGATTAAGTAAAAAAATTATTTTGTAATAGCATCCATTGTTCGTCTTTTCTGTCTTTGATGTAATCGGTTTCAACTTTTTTAACTCCCGGTTGTTTTTACTTCCATGAAACTTTCATTTTGGCACATAATAGCCTCGGCAATTGGTTTGGTATTGATTTTAACTGCGCTTTCATCCAATGCGCAATCACCTCACCCCATCGTTAAAAGTATGTCGGGGAATGTGGTTGAAGACCAGATCAGGCTCAATTGGGCCATTTATGGCGGCAACACATGTGAAGGTACGTTGATCCAGAGATCAGGTGATGGCCTCTCATTTGAAACCATAGGGGAAATCGCAGGGATATGTGGCTCTCCGGATGTGGACGTTCCCTATGTTTTTTATGACGAACGTCCGTTGACCAACCGGGTTAATTATTACCGGCTTGAACTGGGAAGTCAGGGATACACCACCATACTGCCTGTTGAATATGTTGTTTTTAACAACAATGGCTATCACCTCAGTCTGGATCCGGATACCCGGTCTGTTGTAATCCAATTCAACAATGATACAAAAGCCGACACACGGTTCGGTTTTTATACGACAAATGGCAAACTAATCCATTCAGGACAAACCAATGACTCGAAAATATTTTTTACCCCATCGGTTTTCGCCGGTCAAATCCTGATCTTTAAAATATTTTCCGCTATCAATAGCATTTCAGGTAAATTTTTTATTCGCTGATTCGTTTAAAAAACTTGTATCTGTTTTCGTTTATCTTTGCAAAAAAATTAATATATGGAAAATAATGTATTTCAGGATAATTTCCAGGGCCGTCAGGTCAGAATTGGGTTCACACATGGCGATATCAACGGAATTGGATATGAAATAATCATCAAAACGCTCATCGATATCCGTATTGTTGAGCTGATTACTCCGGTTGTTTTTGGTATTTCAAAGGTTGCATCCTATCATCGGAAAACGGTGAATCTGCAGGATTTTAATTTTAACCTGATTAAAAGGGTAGATGCTGCCAACCCCAAGCGGCCCAACATATTTAATATTTACGACAGGGAGGTAAAAATCGACCTCGGGATCTCCACTGATATTGCAGGCCAAATGGCACATTTGTCGTTACAGAATGCGGTTGAATCGATTGACAGGAAAGAAATCGATGCCATTGTTACAGCACCGATCAACAAAAAGAACATCCAATCGAAGGATTTTAATTTTCCCGGGCATACCGAATTTTTTGCAGACCATTATAAGGTTGGCGATTTTCTGATGCTCATGATTGCAGACAACCTGAGGATTGGAGTAATTACGGGTCATATTCCGGTTAAGGATGTACCCGAAACCCTTAGTATAGATCTGGTGCTGAAAAAAGTAAAAATCATGCACCAGTCACTGAGGTGCGATTTTGCCATCCGAAAACCCAGGATTGCAGTCCTTGGCCTTAATCCGCATGCAGGCGATAATGGCCTTATTGGAGCGGAAGAGCAGGATATTCTTATTCCTGCCATCCGAAAAGCAGAGGATGCCGGTATGTTGGTTTATGGCCCATATCCGGCTGATGGATTTTTTGGTTCATCAACATATAAAAAGTTCGACGGGATATTGGCAATTTATCATGATCAGGGTATGATTCCCTTTAAGGCCCTCGCCATGGAAAATGGTGTAAACTTTACTGCCGGCCTGCCAATTGTCAGAACCTCTCCTGCACATGGTACTGCATACGATATCTCTGGAAAGGATGTGGCAGATCCGGGATCCATGCAGGCAGCCGTTTACCTGGCATGCGATATTTTCAGGAACAGGCAGGAGTGGGATGAACTCAACCAAAACCCCCTTATGGAAGATGAAAAATTTAATGGGGATGATGACGTTGAAGATAACCATAGTGCCTGATTTACCAATAGATTGATGTTTTATATTCACTGGAATTTATATGTTTTCCCAAAAATTCAGATTATCTGAAATCCCTTCAATTGTTAAAGGGGAGCTGCTCACCGGCCTGGCCGGGGATGTGGTTATTAACGACATTCTTATCGATAGCCGCCGCTTATTCAAGGCTGACAATACGCTGTTTTTTGCGCTCACCAGCAAAAGAAATGATGCGCATAAATATATCGCAGAATTATACCAGAAAGGTCTTAGAAATTTTATTGTTTCAAGGGCCGATTGCAAGATTGAGAATTATCCCGGTGCAAATGTCATTCTTGTTAAAAACACACTGGATGCCCTCCAGGCCCTTGCTGCTGCATACCGAAAAAGGTTCGACATACCTGTTATCGGTGTCACAGGCAGTAATGGGAAAACAATTGTAAAGGAGTGGTTATATCAACTAATATCCCCTGACCGCAGGGTCATTCGCAGCCCGAAAAGCTATAACTCCCAGATCGGGGTTCCTTTGTCGGTGTGGCAACTGGAAAAAGATTATCAACTGGCCATTTTTGAGGCGGGCATTTCCGAACCGGAAGAAATGTTGCGATTGCAGCAAATCATCAAACCAACCATCGGAATTTTTACCAATATTGGTGAAGCACATAACGACAGCTTCATCAACCGGCAACAAAAGGTTGGTGAGAAACTGAAACTTTTCACCAAGGTTGACACCCTGATTTATTGCCTGGACCATGCCGAAGTGCAAGAGGTAATCATTCGATCAGAAATTCTTAAAAGCATTAAATCGTTTACATGGAGTAAAAAACAAAATGCGGATCTTCAAATCATAAAAGTCCTTCCCGAAAGCAAAAACGCAACCCGGATTACAGCCAAATTTCAGGGTAATCAATTCGATATTACCATACCTTTTAGCGATGATGCTTCCATTGAGAACGCAATCCATTGCTGGGCAACTTTGTTGCACCTGGGTTATGACCAATCAGCAATTGCATCCGGGATGCCCTTGCTCACGCCTATTGCCATGCGCCTCGAACTCATCGAGGGCATCAATAATTGTACGATCATCAACGACTGTTATAATTCCGATATCAATTCGCTGAGTATTGCCATCGACTTCCTGAACCAGCAGTCGCAGCAAAAACAAAAAACCATCATCCTCTCCGATATCTTACAGAGCGGTAAAAGCGATGTGTACCTTTATGGTAAAATATCGGAACTTCTCGAAAAAAAAGGAATAAACAGGATTTTTGGAATTGGGCCCGCCATACAAAAACAGGCAGATCAGTTTACCATCGAAAAGGAATTTTACAAAACCACTGAAGAGTTTTTAAAGTTGTTTTCATTTACCCGGTTTCAAAATGAAGGGATATTACTCAAAGGGGCCCGTGTTTTTGAGTTTGAGCAAATAAGTCAGGCACTGCAGCAAAAGGCCCATGAAACAGTATTTGAGATTAATCTGAATGCCTTGATTCATAATCTGAATTATTACCGGTCCAAAGTCAATCCCACCATCAGGTTGATGGCCATGGTAAAGGCCAGTTCTTACGGGAATGGGAGTTTCGAAATCGCCAACGCCCTCCAGTTCCATAAAGCAGATTACCTGGCTGTGGCCTATGCCGACGAAGGCGTGGAGTTGAGAAAAGCAGGAATTACCCTGCCTGTTATGGTGATGAACCCGGATGGGGATAGTTTTGACGGCATTATCGGATATGTCCTTGAGCCTGAGATTTACAGTTTCAGGGTGCTTTCGCAGCTCGAAGATGCCATTAAAAGAAATATTATCCCCCGAAATAAGCCGGTGAAAGTCCATCTGAAAATAGATACCGGGATGCACCGCCTGGGCTTTTGCGGGGATGAAATACGTCGATTAATCGCCAGGATTAAAGCAAACAGCCGAATCTATGTCCAGAGTGTATTTACCCACCTGGCATCCAGTGATGACCCCGGACAACGCGATTTTACCGAAAGTCAGATCAACCGGTTCAGGGATATTTCAGATAAGATAATAGATGCATTGGGATATTCGGTTTTACGGCACGTTCTCAACACAGCAGGTATTATTGAGTATCCGCATGCACAATTCGATATGGTTAGGCTGGGCATAGGATTATATGGCGTTTCTCCATTTGAATATGACCAGGGGGAGTTACAGAATGTGAGTTCTTTGAGATCGATCATTTCACAGATAAAAAAGATATCACAGGGGGAGACTATTGGATATGACCGGGCAGGAGTTGCTGAAAGCGATATGTTAGTCGCAACCATCCCAATTGGTTATGCCGACGGACTGGCAAGGATATTGGGCAATGGACGAGGCCACCTGGTGATCGGCGGTAAACTCGCGCCAATTGTTGGCAATGTGTGCATGGATATGTGTATGGCAGATGTTTCCGGTATGGATGTAAAGGAAGGCGATGATGTAATTGTATTTGACCATGATCGGAGTATTAAGGATCTGGCCACCGAGATGGGTACCATACCCTATGAAATATTATCTGGCATTTCAAAACGGGTCAAGCGGGTCTATTTTCAGGAATAGTTGAGATGTTGAATTTTATAAATCATTATGACAAACAGTCTTTTATCAGTTATTATCCCGGCATTTAATGAGCAGGAATACATCAGTAAAATCCTTGACAGGGTTTTGGCAGTAGATCTTAATTTTGGGTTTAAACAAGAAATTATTGTGATTAATGATGCCTCAACGGATCAAACGGCAAAAATCGTTAAGGAATATATACAAAACCACCCTGAAACTGATATCCGGCTGATAAATCAGTTGGTAAATCAGGGTAAGGGCGCGGCTGTGCAAAAAGGAATTTCGGACGCCAGGGGTGAATGGATAATTATCCAGGATGCCGATCTGGAGTACGATCCCCGCGAGTACAACCATTTACTGCAACCGGCTGCCGAAGGTATGGCTGATGTTGTTTACGGTTCAAGGTTTATGGGCCACAAACCCCATCGCATCCTGTTCTTCTGGCATTCCTTAGGAAATAAGTTACTTACTTTTATTTCCAACATGTTTACCAACCTCAACCTCACTGATATGGAAACAGGCTACAAACTTTTCAGGAAAGACATCATTGAAAAGATTGAGCTTCACGAAAGGCGATTCGGTATTGAACCGGAGATCACCGCGAAAATATCCAGGATACCCGGTATAAGAATTTATGAGGTGGGCATCTCCTATTATGGCAGAACTTATAAGGAAGGTAAGAAAATCAACTGGCAGGATGGGTTCAGGGCGCTGTGGTGTATTTTAAAGTACAATATTTTTATTAAAAATTGATTTTTAATTGGGCAAGGTTTATTGTAAACCAGATGACCAATCCTTAATCTTCTGTTTGATACCAGCACGAACAATTCGGTTTAATTTTTCACTTTTACCTTCTCAATATCTAACTCGATTATTGTTGGGCTTCGGAAAAATATGGATGATAGGTGTCCCGATTAAATTTGAAAGGCCTTACTTTTACCATTTTCGAATAACCACCATATGTTATTAAAGTACCCTCTCCAAAGAAATCAATGTATGCATCCGGGTCAGTAAACCGGTTGAGAACAATGAAATTATAAACAGCGCTATCCGAATAAAACCAATTCTCGTTAGTTATATGATGATAAGGTATGATCGGATCAAATACAGAATGGATCACAACACCATTTTTTGAAAACATGGTGGTGTATTTTGCCATCCAGTAACTACCTACCCCGAGTTTTAGATTTTCCTGTTCATAAATACCATCAATTTCCTTAACTATTTCGGGATAATACCCAAAAAAATACTTAATGCCGTTTGGCGAATATCTAACAACACCGGCTACTAAAGCTACAGTTGCTAGGCCAACTGCCAAAGACCTTAACCGGGTAAAAGAAATAAACCGAAAGTATCGCTTTCCCTTTAACAAGTAAAGAACAAAACCGAGGTTTAAAATGGATATATAAAAGAAACCGATATTGTACCTCAGTGTATCCCAACCGGTATAACTTCCACTCAAAACAGGGGCACCAAAAACGAAAACCGAAAACAAGATGGTAAATAAACAGTAAATCGTTGTGGTATTATTTCGGTTTTCTTTGTAGGTAAAGAAATCCTTGAGGAAAAAATAGCATATACATATCAAAGAAAGCAGGCTCAACAAAATGATAGCCGTTTTGAAGTTGAATTGTAAAAGGTAGTTTCCGATTTGATTCATAAGCAGGATGAACGAATCCAGTGAATTGCTAAGGTCGAGCATCTTGTGTGGTTTGGCAAGGTAGATATAACCGCTTTGACTCATCAGGGTAAATAAAACAATGCCTATAACCAGAGCTGTACTATTGGTTATCAATAGCGGTAAAAACCTTTTTCGATCGCCTTTAATTGAGTAAAGGATTGATAGAAGAATGAAAGGCACCAGGTACATGATAATAAATAGGCGATCAGATAGAATCGCCAGCCATGAGAAAATAATGATTAGTATTAATCTGTTTCTTTTTTCGGTTTTTAAGTAGCTAAAAGTTAATGCAAGGCATAGGAATGCCATCACAAAAGCACCTGCATGGAATGCATTACTGAGCAAGAAAAAAGTAAACATGAAATCGCCTGAGCATATCGAAACGAACAGAAACATCAACATCAGGATACCTGATATTGAAGCATAAACCTGTGAATGTCCTGGTATGATCAATTTTAGGATTGTGGCGAATAATATAAGAATTATCAGGTATTGTACAATTGAAAATATAAATGATGCAATTATAAAGTCATTGAAAATGAACATCAATATAAAATAAAAGAACATGTCAGGAAAGAAATTGGGTGAGGGACTCAGGTTCCAGCCTTTAAAACCATTCCCGTCTATAAACAAATCTCTGTAAAGGGATGGGAGGTAAAGTGTATCGCTGTTAAAAAAAATATCGAAATCGGATGGAATCATTATAGAGAATACCGTAATGATTAATAGAACCGATATTAAAAGCGTACCAATAAATAGCCAATTCCCAATGAGGGTTCGTATTTTTAACATATACTTGCTGATTTAGAGCCCCAAAACTAACAATTTCTAATGATTCAGAATAAAAATTTACCCCATCAGTGAAATTTATGTTTTCACCAATAGGTAACAAGAATTTCTTAGTGTTTTCCACACCAATTACTTTTTATAGTCTCCAAAGCATCAGACGCAAACTGCAATACAATTCGTTGGTTTTGTGTTTAATCTGGCTTGTTTGTTGGATATGTGTCCAGGTTTGTTGCGTTGGAGACTGAGATCAAGAACAGCGTACCTGGTTGATTTACAAGTTGCTAATTATATGCTCGATAAAGAAAATAAATAAAATTTCTACTGGCCGTACAGCCATTCATCCAAAGTACGACTGCTTGTAATACCTGTGAATGACCACAGTTTTGTATCATCAAACACCGTGTCGTCCGATTCAAGTTTCGATGCCAGATCAGGCCATTCAACGAATTGTACATCCACTTCAAACTTTTTGGCAACTTTGTTTGCAGCTTCCAATAAGCTCAGGTTTTCACCTCCTATATTATAAATCTCGTTTTTGGTCGCTTCCAATTGAATGGTCTCAATCATAATGCTGCAAATATCCTCAACATGTGTAAAAGTCCTCCTTATCGAGCCATCACCAAATAGGGTTATATCCTCCCCCTTTCTGGCCTTGTCAAGAAAAAATCCCAGGGTACCATATGAGTATGCTTCATCAAAAATATTTCCGTATGGCACACATATCCTGAAAACCGTGTAATCAATCCCGAAGGCATTTTGGTACATCCATAACATATTTTCAGCGGCCAGTTTGTTGGCCGCATAAATGGTTTTGGCTTCCCTGGCATCATCCTCCTTTAAAGCATGGTTTTTCCGGCCTTTGTAAACCAGCCTTGTTGAAGGATAAACAATCCTGGCCCTGCAATCCGTTTTACGCATCCAGGTTAACAGGTTCAGCAACCCGATTTCATTTATCGAAACAAAATCCTTGTAGTTCTCAAACCCGTTGGATGTTCCGGTCAATCCTGCAAAAAGGAATATAAAATCCACCTGCGGATCAAGCTTTTCGAATTCACCGGGAATGGTGATATCCATTGGTTGATAGCTACCAACTTTTCGGGCTGGTTGGTTTTGGATATCAAAATTCTGATTCGAAAACCCGGCATGCTCCAGATAAAAAGAAAGGTGTTTCCCCAGGTACCCGTTGCTGCCGATAATGATTGCTTTTTTCAACATTGAGATTTTTTATTGTTCTTCGTCAACAGATAAAAGATATGGCTATCAAAGTTTTCATAATGTGTTTTTGCCTAATAAAGTTACCTTTTCTCATTCTGTTCTATATAATTCTATTGTAAGGGATGGTATCCATCCAGCCATAGCAATTACGCGTCTTTCTCATAATTCAACACCTCTCCAACTATATAAGTGGGCCTGCCTTTCACGTTTTCAAATATTTTTCCCACATAAATCCCTACCATTCCAAGTATGGTAATCATCAAACCGGAAAGAAACCAAAGCGACAGGAAGGTACTTACCCAGCCTGTAACATTGGTGTCTTCAACAAAATAAAGCACTACCAGGAAAATGGCCATGATCATGGCTATAAAAGATATTAAAATACCAAGTTTAACCATCAGTCGCAATGGTTTATTCGAAAATGAGATAATGGTATCGGCAGCAAGGTTCAGCCGCTTTTTAAAATTATAGGACGACTTCTTGCCATCTTCACGTTCGGCATGCAGAATTTCCATTTTAGTCATGCGAAAGCCTACCCAGTGAATCATGGTAGGATAGTAACGGTAATAGTCGTGCATTCCTTTTAGGGCATCCACCACCTTGCGATGGTACAGGGCAAAATTGGCAATGGAGGCATCCTGATGTGTATCGGTAAGGTAGCTCAACACCCGATAGAAAATTTTTGAATAGAGCTTTTTCAGAAAATCATCCTGACGGTTCTGCCGGCTGGCCAGCACAATATCATACCCCTTCATGGCTTTTTGGTACATATTGACGATCTCTTCGGGACGGTCCTGCAAATCACAATCAAGCGTAACAACCCATTCCCCGCGGGCATGATCGAGGCCACAGTTGAGCGCGTATTGCTGGCCAAAGTTCCGGCTGTGCCTTATGCCCACCACCTTGTTATCCTTTGCACACAATGCTTTGATCTTTTCCCACGAATCATCGGGGCCATGGTCCTCCACCAGGATAATTTCATAGTTAGCAGTAATTTTACTTACCGATTCCGTGATTCTTCTAACCAGTTCCTCAAGCAGGGCCGATGCCCCGTAAACAGGACTAACGATGGAGATATGTGGAGTTTCTGACATGAATTTTATTTACAAATTTAGTAAATTAGTCAAATTATCTTATGTTTATTTTTAACATGTGTAAAAAAATAAACCGATTACATTTGGGAAATTCAGTAACAAATGTTATTGCAAGTTTCAGGTTGCAAGTTGTTTTCCCCAACCTGTAACCTGCAACTTGAAACTATAATATGACTTTTATTTTTGTAGCATCGGTTGGCGCTATGGCCTGTAAGGGAATTCTGAGACGCTCATCGTTCCACCTGAATGAGCGCAGGTTTGGGAAATCATACTTCCCATTAAGCCTGGAGCCCTTATAGGCTATAACGTATGTTGTGCTTTCGTGCTTTATTTTCTTCGTCTGTGCGTTGGCGTGAAAGCTCTTTGCAACCGGCAGGTACGAGGATTGCAATGTGCTTGAACAAAGCGTCGAAATGAGCGTAATGACTATATTGTTTCCAAACCCAACTCTTCCAAAAATTCATTGTGTTTGTCTGTATTGGTTTTTATGCAGGCATTTATTGTAACCAATTTTGCATTGACCTCCTTTAAATCAATTTTTACTTCATCAATTGATGTACTTACATACCTTGAAATGTTCAGATTGTACCCGTTCTTTTCAATTTCTTCCATTGAAACTCTACGAGCATAACGTTCTATTTGCTCTGGACGGTTCTGATATGTTTCAACAATTTTTTGAATGTCGTTGGGTTCTCCGTTTTCACCTTCTCTAAGGGTGTTTTGTCTTTTGCCTTTTTCAAAATGCTCACTGGCATTAATGAAAAGCACATCATCTTCCTTTTTGCATTTTTTCAATACCAGAATACAAACCGGAATGCCTGTGGAGTAGAATAAATTTGATGGCAAGCCAATTACTGTATCAATATTATTATCCTTTAATAACTTAGTACGGATACGTTCTTCTGTACCACCACGGAACAGAACACCGTGAGGCAGTATAATTGCCATTGTGCCTTCTTTGCCAAGAAAGTGAAAACCGTGTAATAAAAAAGCAAAGTCGGCGGCTGATTTTGGCGCTAAGCCATAGCTTTTGAAACGAAAATCTTCAGCCAATGTGTCGTTTGGCTCCCAACGTAAACTAAATGGTGGATTGGCTACAACAGCATCAAATTCCATTTTTTTTGAAGGATTCATTTCGTTGAGCATATCCCACTGGTTGAGTAAGGTATCACCGTGAAATATCTCAAACTCGGTGTCTTTCATACCGTGCAAAAGCATATTCATTCGGGCGAGGTTGTATGTGGTGATGTTGTTCTCTTGTCCATAAATTTTACCCACTGTTCCGCCATTGTCCTTAATACGCTTTCTCACGTTCAACAACAATGAACCAGAACCACATGCAAAATCAAGTACTTTGTCCAATTTCTTTTTCTTTCCCGTAGTTGGGTTCTGGCTGTCTAAGGTTACAATTTCAGAAAGAATGGTGGAAATTTGTTGTGGGGTATAAAACTCACCTGCTTTTTTGCCTGAACCTGCTGCAAACTGACCAATTAAATATTCATAAGCATCGCCAAGCGTGTCTGAATCTGAAGAAAAATCAGCAATTCCTTCAGCAATTTTCTGAATGATAGTGCAAAGCTTGTTATTTCTTTCTGTAGAAGTTTTTCCAAGTTTTTCAGAGTTCAAATTGATTTCTGAAAACAAACCCTGAAAGGCACTTTCAAACGATTCGTTTTCGATGTATCGGAAACCATCCTCCAGGGTTACTAATAATTCAGCATTTTGTGTACGTGCCAATTCTGTAATGTTGCTCCATAGGTGTTGTGGTTTTATCACATAATGCACTTTACGGC
The DNA here is from genome assembly GCA_013203545.1 of Bacteroidota bacterium. GTDB lineage: Bacteria > Bacteroidota > Bacteroidia > Bacteroidales > 4484-276 > JABMQA01. The sequence continues at coordinate 2,030 of JABMQA010001131.1, read as the reverse complement.
GCATTTGCTTTTCAAAGTCTTCAATATCCGTAGGATTTTCTTTATACCAAATCTCTAAAGGTGTTTTAACTTTAAGTTTTGACATAACATCCTGCGGGGTATCATCCGGATAATCTTTTCCCAATTCCTTTTTTGTTGATTCTTCGTAATTGTATGATAAATACCGAAGGAAAAGAAACGAAAGCATATAATCACGAAAATCATCCGCGTTCATTGCACCTCGCAGGTCATCGGCTATATTCCAAAGGGTTTTACCCAGTTGTTGTTGTTCTTTTTGTGTCATAATGACTAAAATCTGAAATTATATTTAACAAGTAACTTTTCAAAAATCTCATTAAAAGTATTCTCCTCATTTTCATTCATTTCTTTGAATTGCGGAACAAATACTTTTTTGTGAGATAATGAATTAAGCATATATATCGTTTCTTCTGGTTTGTCCAGTTTAATTTCTTCCAGGACGAATTTAAGTTGACTTTTCCCTAGAAATGAAGCTATGTTTTCCAACAATTGTCTTAAAAGAACAAAATGAAAGGCGAATAATTGTGATTTTCGAGCTTCATCCAAAACCTGGAAAAGATGAAGGTGAAATAAAAAAACTTCATTTTTAAATTCTTTCAATTCCAATTCTTCGCCTTGCTTTTTAAGCATAAAAGATTTTGAATTTGGCTTGTATCTTCCACTTTTTTCCCCATAGTTAAAGCGGTCAAATAATACAGCAAACAAACCTATATGATGCGTTGTTAGAATTATTTTCCTGTTGGTTTCAAAGTTGTTTTCTACCAATTGGACAATTTTATCTGCGGTAAGAAAAATGTTACTGTCATCCAAACTGGATACAGGGTCATCTATAAAGAAATGAGCGTCTAGCACATCAGCCCATCCTTCTATTTTAAATAAAGCTAAGAAGAAGCACCAAATAAAAATTCTTTCTTCTCCTCTTGATATTTTGCGAGAATTATCTTCTTCGCCTACAGAAAAAAATGTCACAGACTCTATTCCAATTTCAGGGTCAGCATGTGGATTAAGTTTGAAACTGAAGTTAGGATTATATAAAAGTAATTCATCTCTTATGCTATCCTCATTAAGTAAGCTGTAAAACTTGTTCAAACTACTTCTTTTGATATCTAATTTTATATTTTCATTATCGTTTTCTTCATCATTGTCCCAAACAAAAAGGTCTTCACTAAAAGCATTGTAATAAACACCTGCATGATTGCCGCCATTTTCAGCTTTTGTAATGTCCTTGTAGGCTACTGATAATCTCGTTTTTCCTGTTGAGTTAAAGGCATAAATGATTACTATGTATTCATCCACATCTTTTAATTGCTGTGCTATTTCGGTAATAGTAGCCATATTCTAATTATCAATTTTAGGAAACAAACCCTGCATCAAGCCCTTTTTATGCTGCTGCAATTGTTCTATTTTCTCTGCTTGTGCTGTGATTAATACATCTAAAGCAGAAAGACAATCGGATATTTTTTGTTGTTCTTTTGGTTTCACTGGTACTTTTATTATTGTTTCTTTTATTGATTTCAATGAAAGGTTTTTGATAGTAGAGCCTGTTAATTCAAAATGGAAATAACTTTTTATACCATCTGTTTGAATGAAATAAATTATAAAAGTCTTGTCTACCCTAGTTTCATTTACATTTATATAGCAAGTACTTTTTCCCAAAATCACTTTTTCATTGTTATAAACAGCAATATTTCCAATAGTTCCATTTATTGATAGTAATATTGTTGATTCGCTTAAATCTCTTTTGTGTTTATTGTATTCTTCCTCTGAAACTCGTTTTGTTTTTTCATCAATCCATATTTTTCCGTCTATCAAATTATTTCCATTGATAAAATAGTATTCTCCAGTATCATCATAATGTGGTGTAGTATGTATTCCATCACTAATCTTAGTGGTTAAACTATCCAAACTTTTCTCCACCCACTCCCCATCATTCACAAACTCCGGAAAACGATATTTAGGCACAGTCTCCCCTTCTTGTGGGAAAAGGTTTTGCATCAAGCTTTTTTTATGGT
>JABMQA010001130.1 GCA_013203545.1 Bacteroidota bacterium | reverse complement strand
CCCGTGTATATCAATGTATCTCATAGTTCTTTTAGTACTTCGCGAAGGTCGCGGATGCGGTATGTTGGGTTGCTTCCATCGCGAAATTGTTTTTCAGGATGAGTGTAAAGATACGAAGTGACATTGGGGCCCCCTACAACAGAGATGTCTTTTGGGGAATCACCTATTATTATAATATGATCAAATTTTTTGTCCTTCATATATTCCATCGCACGCTCCTGTTTTGTAAATAAAGGGATGTCTTTATGGCGCCCTGCATAGAATAGTTTTTCTTTTGGGAAATATTTTTCCATCTTAACCCATGCAACAAAATTAGTCAGTGAAGAAGGATACGTACTCGATATAAGTATTTGATCATGTCCTGCCCGTTCGATTATTTTGAGAACTTCATGAGCATGATCATTTGGTTTCGTGTGTTTTCTTGCAATGGAGAAGTCCCTATTTTCGATCTCAAGTGCCTTTTGCACAATATCGAGGTGGCGCTCATTGGATTCGTTGGGTAGGACATGTTCGAAATATTTATACCATGAAAGTCCATAGAGTCCGTTAGCTTGTTTGATATTTATTCGTTCTTTATATCCGAACTCTTCGAGTGCCATGTTTGACAATTCAACAGCATCGTATTCATTGCCTTTTTCCAGTGTCCCATGAAAATCCCAAATGAATAGTTTTTTCATTTTGCTATTTTTCGAGTCTAGGGAAGAGTGGTTTAATGCCACCGACAATAATGCTAGTGCCTTCCCATTTTTTGATCTTATCTTTTAGGTTGAAGATTTTTTGGATTTTTTCAGCAGTTTCAGGAATAAATGGTTCTAACAGATATGATACCTCGATGATCAGTCGGGTTATGCTTGTGATGGTTCGCAGAAATTCATTCGGATCATCATCAATTGTTTTCCATGGCTTTTTTTGGTCAATATAGCCATTGGGAAAAGTTAATAGCATCCATATTGCGGAAAGCGCTTCATTGAGTTTAAATTGTGCAATTTTTCTGTGATAAACTGTTTGTGTTTTCTCTATTTCATTCAGAACCCTCTTACTTGCGAACTTATTCCTGTAGTCCAATTTTTTCGTAAGTTTGGAATCTATGAGCTTGGCAACACGGCTAACAAGATTTCCCAGATTGTTTGCAAGATCTCCTGTGTAGCGTTTTTCAAGACGTGAATATGAAAAATCTCCGTCTCCAGTTGAAGGTATGTCCCGCAGAAGATAATAGCGTACAGGATCTAATCCATATTTTCCAATGGGTTCCAGAGGGTCAATTACATTTCCTAATGTCTTGCTTATCTTTTCACCCTCTATAGTTATGTAGCCATGTATTAGTATCTCATTTGGAATTTTTACACCTGCAGACAAAAGCATAGCTGGCCAATATATTGCATGGAAACGTGCTATACCTTTGCCTATTGCATGAATTTTGTAACTTTTGTCAGTCTCCCACCATTTCTTGAATTTAGATCCATTAGTTCCGTAATCCAATGCATTGATGTAGTTTGACAATGCGTCAATCCAGACATAAATTATCTGATTGTCATCGCCAGGTACAGATATCCCCCAATTTTTTGCACGTTCTCTGCTGCGGGAGATACTAATATCTTCCAATCCTGATTTGATAAATTTTGTTACTTCATTTTTTTTGGTCTCAGGAGTTATCTTTAATTCATCCGATTCTATTAGTTTAAGAAGTTGATCCTGATATTTTGAAAGTTTGAAAAAATAGTTTTCTTCCTCGACGATTTCGGGTTTCTTCTTGTGCTCGGGGCACAGTCCGTTTACCAGATCTTTCTCTGTATAAAAAGCTTCGCACGGAACACAGTAAAGCCCTTTGTAATTTTTTGTGTATATGTCACCATTAGCATCGCATGCTTTCCAAAGTTTTTGTGTGCCGTCTATATTCCGCTGTTCTGTCGTACGAATAAAATCGTCATTAGAGATATTTAATTTTTTGGTTAAATCTCTGAAAATTTGAACATGGCGGTCAACGAATGACTTTACGTCTTCCCCTGCTTCCTCTGCTGACTGTACATTTTTGAGGGCGTTTTCATCTGTACCAAAAAGAAAGAAGGTTTCGTCCTCAAGAACGGATCGATGATATCTTGCAATGGTGTCTGTTTGAACCAATTCTAAAGCATGGCCCAGATGAGGCTTTGCATTGACATAGGGTATTGCATTTGTGATATAGAATTTACTCATGTTTTCTCAATTTATCGTAAATATCTCAGAAAGTACAGACGGCGCCCTTCGGGCGCCGTCTGTAGAGATTTTTTATATTGGAGATT
>JABMQA010000099.1 GCA_013203545.1 Bacteroidota bacterium | reverse complement strand
TTTCGTTTGCTAACTTTAACATCACGCAGGATTTTATTAAAATCGGATTGTGATGAAATGGCTTGCATCACATTACGGCTATAGCTAAAGAAAAACCAGTGCCTTCTGGTAATTTCGATATAGATATTCAATGCATCCCCACTACGTTTTCTAACAACCTCAACAAAACCGTCAAACGACTTATTAACCGACTCACCGTTGATGCTGCCCACACCAATTTTTCCGACCGAGATAAACGACCTCCGCTCCTTATTATATACCATTTTGAGGTCAGAAAACAAAAGGCTGGTTTTGATCCCCTCGGGAACAGTGCGCAATGAACCATATAGATTCAGGTCTGAAATGAGCTCATTTGCCATATCCTCACCAAGAATACCGGTAAAAGTTGTTTGCATTTTATGATTTGTTGGATCAACCCCTTTTGCATTGGCAAGCAGAAGCCCTTCATGCATCAGTGTAAAAGCTTCGTTACTAAAATAAAAATCAACGAGCATAGCCAAGTCAAACAGGGTAGAATCCGGCACTATAAGGTGTTTTATCGTACCAAAGGTTTGCAATTTCACCTGCCTGAGGTCTGCTCCAAACCGGACCTCACCGTTTGCAGTCACTTCATAATCTTTGGTATTCAACGCCATATATCTGCTGGCTGGCGCCATATTCTCTCCGGCACTCAATACCTCCGGCGATGCGATTATAAATTCATTGCCCTTCCTCCGGTTTGTAATCATTCCGTTTACATTAAACATCATGGTATCGCTATAATACTCCTTACGGGAGAGGAATGCAGGATAAACCTTATTATTTTCGTTTGAATGGAAAAATGCCGCATACAGATTTTTATATCCATATTCCTGTGGATCAGCGCCAACCGGCAATACTACACTATCGGGATTAACCACCGGGTATGATTTAACCCAGCGCGAAAAATCCGGGTTACAATCCTGGATAATTTTATAGGCGCCATCAAATTGCAGCGACGGGCTTTCGGCATTGAGCGCGATGTCGCCCTTATACTGAAAATATGGATTTAGCCTAAAATTTTGCCCTTCGGGAATAACCCCCTCTGCACGGGTATGGTACCCTGTATCAACACGAATATCCTCAAATTGGATATACTGCGGCTCGAGCAAAGGGCTGGTGTAAGCATACAATCCGCTGGCTTTGTATGATTTCTTCGACTGTATGTTTACAGTGGCATTATCAATTCTATGGAACTTATTGGATGTGTCGGCAATAATGGTTGCTTCAAATAACTGATGAACAGAGGAGTTCTCCCCTACCCTTACAATTTCATCTCCCGGAAATATGGCAGCATCTGCAACATTGATCAATTTAACATCGTGGGCTTCTATTATTTTAGCATCCAAATTATAGGATGCGTTTCCGGCACGGAACTCAAGGGAATCGAGTGATGAATGTGTTGAAACAAATAGAGATCCCGGCAGCTTTTTCCCGATCAGTTCCTGATAAGCTAACTGAGACCAATCTTCTGTATCGGACCTGTTGTTGCTTCTGAATTCAAGGTCATTGCTACTTATCAACCAATCGAATTCATCCATGAAGCAGATGAACTTATTAACAGGGAAATCAACTTTTGTGGTTTCCATAACATTAAAGCTACCAATATGATGATCAAAATCCATACGTGAACTGCTCAGGTTGCCGGCATAGACCAAATTTACCCCCTCCGGGGTGTTCAGCCTGAAATCCGCTGTGTCGGTTATAAACGAATGGTCTGCAAATGCGTAGTAACCGGCATTCATCGTGGCGTTGTGGAACCATGTACGGCCAGAACCGTCCAGTCTGTCCGGCGTTAAAGTGAGCGACCCCCTCAGTGTAGCTGTTCCGTCATATAGTTTTATGAGGGAATCGGTTGATGCAACCATCATCGAGTCCTGATATGGTAACCAATGCTGGTGTAAAAGTTTTCCGGATACCGAAGGAAGTGATACATTTTGGGTACGTATCTTTTGAATTTCGAACTTATCAGCAAAGGCATTTGCTGAATCCAGGTAAAAAATAAAATCATTACTGCTGGTAACCGAATTCAATGCATCCAGCTTTCCTTTACCTTTCAGGCCGCTGTTATTCAACGAAAGTTCACGGTAATATTTGCCGTTGCCGCTATAAATATCAAAGCCCTTTTCGGGAATCTGGTAAACAAAGCCCAGCGAATAATCCCTCTGCACTTTGAGGGGGTACTCGATATCCGGAAAAATACCACCGGAATGCAGGCAGCCATCAAACTGTAGGCTATCCGTTGAAAAATCCTCCAGGCCTTCGATGGTAAATGGATATAAATGGTAATAAAACCTTTTTCGATCATAGGCTTCGGTTAGGGTAGTATCCCTGTCGTAATAAACATACGAATCGGTTTTACTGTTAAACTCAGGATATCCCGGATAGTTTAGAAGGCCATTTTTATTATTCGGATGGTCGATTTTCAGGTCACCACTAATATTGGATATCACGGTTTTTACATCTACCAGTTTCCCTGGTTCATCAGGATCAGGCTCAAAAGGCCGGGCTTTGAAATTCATCCGGTCGATTGTGGGAAGGTTTAATCGAAAGCTATCGTATTCAAAAGAGCAGTCGCTGGCAAAAAACTCAAACATCCCGGCCTTGATTTTCCCTGAAAAAAGAAAATCCTTATTCTTCCTCAAAATGACCTCCTCATTTGAAGGATAGATATAAACCTTTTGCGAATCGCTGATTGAAACAAAAGGAACGCCACGTATTGTAAGATCAAAATTATCCAGGTTGAGGGTTGCATTGTCATAGCCCTCCACCTCAGAATAAAAACTAATGACATCATAATCAGTCATACCATTTTTCGCATCAATAAAATGGCTGACTTTATCATTGATAAATGCTTTTTTCGTATCAATATCGTAGTACAGAAAACCTTTTTTCGCCAGATCAATCACCAGGGATTCAATTTGGTTTTCCGGTTTTTTTAAATATTGAGCCATTTCATAAACAAAAAACTCCCTGGTCTGATACACTTTTGAATAATCGTTAATCCAAATCAGGGGGTGTTTGAAACTCAATCCCTGAAGATGGTCAAACTGTCTTTCGGAATAGAGTTTATCAGAATAAAACAGCGCTGTATTTGTATTTTGAATTCCTTTGGTGGATCTGAAATCGATGGTTGAATTATCCATGTCCCAATATACAGCTTCGCAGTCGATTTCAACATCATGGTATGTATCGAAATACGGGCTCTGAACAATGCCTTCGTCAATCCGCAACAGCGAAAGTTCCCGATCGGAATCAAGGTATTTCAGCATCAATCCCGAATGAAATATCGAATCGGTATGGTGGTAAACGGATACGGCAGCGTTGGAGGCATTTATCCTGTTGCTATTGATTACAAAGGACTTTGAACGGGCAACGAGCAGGTCGTATAATTCGCTTTTTTCCTGGTATCTCTTCTTAAAAATCACCATTGCATCGGCATACCTGGTCCCGGTTCCGATAATTTTAACACCCTTCAGGGAAAACCCTCCCTGGAAATCGATATTTCTAAAAATGTTCGAAATAAAATGGCTCTCCAGGTATGAAGTAAACTGAGGGTACGATACGTTCCCGGGCCTGGTGCTGTTGGGCGAAACCTTTTCCTCAAGTTTACCCGGCAAAGCATCGGGGAAATAGTCTTTGTAAAAAAAGTTCACCGAGTCCACTTCATATTTTAGGGATTTCGTTGAAATGGTATAATGGTCAAGCAGGGCATAAACGGTGTTGGGGTCCAATTGAGCCCTTCGCCAGTCAATTCTTCCGCCCGTGCCCCGCCACGAAAAATCAGCCGGATAATATTTGCCGCTGGTTTTAAATATTATGGAGCTGTCATTTGAAGTAAAACACGTCAGGTCGCAATCAGGGACCAGCATGTACAGCAGTGAATCACTTTCGAAACGATATAATCCGGTATTGATTTTCCAGATAAATGCCCGCGAATCGTACAGCACGTTTTTCTCTAATAGATTGTGGGTAAAATCAAGGTAGGTTGTGAATGAACGGTTATTTCTGCTGTTAGCCAATAAATCGAACATACCCGATAACCAGGCATTAAAACTTTTTTCCGGATGAGCGTGCTCATGAAAAGAGACCAGCTCCTGAAAAAAAACCATGAAGTCAGGAAAGGTTTTTACCCGCCTTTCCAGCATCTGGTTGGTAATTGCATAGATGATTTGTTTTTGCTGATGATCAAAAATTTCAGCTACCCACAATTCTTTAAATTGCTGATGGGCCAACAATGCTTCCTCCTGGTTTTCCTTGAGGTTGATTTTTTCGAACTGGATTTGCAGCTCATCGATAAATTTTATGGAATCAGTCGAAAATTCCCTGATAACCTGAGCCTGGAGCGTACTCCCAAAAAGAATAGTGGCTGCTATGATGAGAAACCTGTAAATCATTCAATCATTTGTATGGTTTTATCGGTGCAAAAATAACAAACATATGGCAAGGAAAATTTATTGTTGTAAACATGGGGGTTGATCGATGAATAATATATGGTCTGGATGAAATTTGAGTCGACAATCAGATGGAATTAATTCAAAATTTCCTAATTTATAATTCAAAATTTCCCATTATGCATCCTCCTCCCTGCCCTTTTTCCTGTAGTCCTTTAGGCGGGTTTTATTTCGAATCCCTAACCGCTCCATTTTATTATTTTGACCATATCCCTCAAGGTCATCATCTATATTTCGGGCTGAAGTATCATTATACTTGCAATCCAATGATTTTTCCGCATCAGGTTTATCTGATCCCTGATTACTATTTTCTTTTTTGGGCATGTTAATACGGTTTTAAATCATCAAAATTAATTGAGAGGTGGAATGAACCAGTTTGCTTTGATGTGAACAAATATAATATGTTTTGTAGTATTGAATTATCGAAACGAAAAACACACATTAGAAATTGAAATACTACTAACAGAAAAATGCAAACACGGATCAGTAACGCAACCTTCAAAAAACAGTTTGAAATTTGTGCTGATTGTAAATTCATAAATACAATTGGTTGTTTGAATCACCTATAATATCCTGCATATTCTGTACATTTGCAATACATAGCAATGAACTGTGATTGTTCGCATCTGAACAAATAATTGTAGCAATGTGAACGAAATTTGTACAAATAACAACCCATTCCAAAAAATATATACTGATTTTAAGATATTTAACAAAAATGGTATGGTAATGGAGGAAAGGGCAGCTTTTATAGAAAATTATTAACACCTAATTTAATTAAATTCAATTTTGAGATGATAAGGAAAGTACTAACAACATTCTTCATGGCTGTAATCTTAGCAGGTGCAACGTACGGCCAGGAAGAGGAAGCAAGGTTATTGAGGTTTCCAACAATTCACGGCAACCAGGTAGTGTTTAGCTATGCCGGCGATTTATACACGGTTGATAAAGCCGGTGGACTGGCACGCCAACTGACCAACGATGATGGTTACGAGATGTTCGCCCGTTTTTCGCCTGATGGCAAGACCATCGCCTTTACCGGGCAATACGACGGAAACACCGAGGTTTACACAATGCCTGCCCTGGGAGGCAATCCCGAAAGAATTACATTTACTGCTACCCTGTCACGCGATGACCTGTCGGACCGTATGGGGCCTAACAACATTGTGATGACATGGAAAGACGACAAATCCATTGTTTTCCGATCCAGAAAGAAATCATTTAACTCATTCATGGGGCAGCTCTTCGAAGTTTCCAAAGATGGTGGGTTATCAGAGCAACTGCCTTTACCGGCAGGTGGTTTCTGTAGTTTTTCACCCGATGGGAAAAAACTGGCCTACAACCAGGTGTTTCGCGAATTCAGGACCTGGAAATATTACAGGGGCGGTATGGCCGATGACATCTGGGTTTATGACTTCAGAAGCAAAGAAACCATCAACGTTACCAATCATGAGGGGCAGGATATTTTCCCGATGTGGCATAAAGATATAATCTATTTTCTGTCTGACCGCGACCGGACCATGATCCTGTTTTCATATAACACAAGAACTAAAGATACCAAAAAGCTCACCAATTACGACAAGTACGAC
>JABMQA010001129.1 GCA_013203545.1 Bacteroidota bacterium | reverse complement strand
TTTTTGTACTTATTTAATAACTTTAAACATTTAGACAATGATCGCAGCTAATTTCACAGAATTCAGAACCGGACTAAAAAAATTCCTTGACAATGTTGAAAAGAATTAATCAACTAATCAAAGAAATTCAGGGAAACCCTTTTCATGGAATAGGAAATCCTGAACCATTAAAATATGATCTGGCAGGTTTTTGGTCACGTAGAATTGACAGAGAACATAGACTCGTCTATCAAGTATTTGACAACGAATTATTGATTTATAGTTGTAAATATCACTATGACAAATAAATTACGCTGGGTAACAGCAATTCACCATAAGGCTCTTGTCTAACAAATACCCTCGTAAGATATCCTCCAATCCATTAAATTTTTGTATATTTTATTGAATCACCGTTTTTATGGTTTTTTTATAACTGGCAGATTCGATGGTGATAAAATAATAGCCGGGTTTTAATGCGTTGACGGTTAACTTTTCCGCAGGGAAAATTTGATTATAATAAACCGGTCGTCCTGAGATATTATACACGACTATTGAAAAGGCTTCATACATATGGCTCTGTAAATTAACTACCAGGTTTTTATTGGTAGCATAAACCTGTACGCAGATATCTTCTTTCCCACCCGGATTTTCGATGCTTACTGTTGAATAATCAAAGTTTTCATAATAAACATCATTATTCGTATCATAATTTATTGCGTGTGTCCATATTAAATGAAGGAGATCGTTATCAAAAAAGAATGAAGGCTGCGTATTTGATGTCAGGTCAGCAGTAACCATCTCTTCAATACTCCAGGTTGTAGCATCATCTGAGTGCTTTCCGGATAGGTTATAAACGCCCGAGGTATTTTTTGCATAGTATAAATAATACTTGTTATCAGGTGAAACTGCACAATATGCATCGTGAGAATTTCCATTTGAAGTAATATCGACTTCAGCGGACCAGTTAATTAAATCTGAACTGGTTTTAATATGAATGTCGTAATTACCTGAAATATTCCTGTGATAGGCAGCCAGATATGTTCCGTCGGGATGTTTGCAAATTCGTGCCCTGTAACCCCCTGGGACGATTTGATGTTGATCTTTATCCCAGGTACCACCTGCAGGACGATGTGCAGCATAGGCACCATGGCCCATGGAAATATATGACATGGTTAAGGAACCGTCTTCTTCAACGATAACAATGGGGTCATACACACTTTGATTTGCCGGCCAGCCCAGGTTTATCCGGGTTTTACCCGACCAGTTCAACCCGTCTGTGGAATTGATGGCGAATATTTTATAGTAGCCGCTCTCATCCGAAGCATAAAACAAGTAAATGGTATCATTTACCACTGTTACACAATGAGTAGATTGATTTCCGGGTTCAACAAGAACGGTATCCGGGGCAGACCATGTAGCTCCGTTATCCGAAGAAAATGAAACAAAAAAATCTCCCGAAGTCCAGTCAGGGTTTCTTTCAACAATGGCCAGTAATCTTCCGTCCGGCATCCTGCACATCCTTCCCGCAATATCGTTATCAATCCCACCGGAAACAATAACAGGATTAGATAAGGCATAAAAAAAAGCAATGATGAAAACCGCTGTTGTAAAAATTTTCATTTTAAAAATATTTGGTTATCAAAGATAAACATATTTCACTGATTATCGAAATGGGTGTACGACAAATTTAATAATGGGACACGGATGCAGCAGATTTTTATGATTTTCGCTGATTTTTAATCCATTTATCAGTGATTATCTGCTTTATCTGCGTTCTATATTCGTTTTTATATGGAAATTTGTTGTACGCCCATCGAAATTGTTTCCTTGCATAAGAACGATCCGGATATATTTTTCAATTTTGATGTTTTTGAATTTGACATAGATTATTCTAAATATTAAGTCAGCTTTGTCATTTCAGACAGAAATTAGAGGTACCTATTTTATTGTGCTGAACCCTGAAGACGATCAGCCGGATATGCGGGAAGATTACGGATTTAACGAAAATGACAATTATGAAATAGCATTGATCAAAGCTATTTCACTATAAACCCCATCCTCCCCGGAATCACCCCCGCCCGATAGGAATCAATCAGTGTTCCATCGGGCCGGTAGCGGAGGATGAGCCCGCGCTGCTGGTAGTCGATGGCATCGCTAGCATAGATGACGGATGTGTTCGGATCCACAGCCAGCATGTAAAACAGGTTGCCCCCCTCAGGGATCAGTGGGTTGGTTGGAAGTTGTGTGGCATTGGCCGGTATACTGAAAATGCCCTGGTTTAAAAAGTAAAGTGTATCTCCGGTACCATTTATACACAGGTTATTTGGCGACATATCGTTTGTTTCAAAATAAAAAACCGTTTCAGTTTGCAGAGTTACCGGATTGAGTCGCCACAACGACGGCAGTTCTTCACCGGAAAAACCGCCGCTGCATAAAATCCATAGTTTCCCATCCTTATCGCTGACCATGGAGTTGGGTTCTTTGCCGACCGTAAATTGCCCGACAATTGAATCGGTTCCGGGATCGATCACGGTGATCAGTTTGTTTTCGATTTCCGGAAAATTATAGTTTGACCAGAATGCCACGAATACTTTTCCTGCTGAGAAGATCATCTGCTCGGAAGAGTGGCCCAGACTTATCTCACCTGTGATGGATTGGGATTCGGTATTGATGATGGTCAGATTGCCGGCGTAAAAATCACTTACATAGGCTTTGGTGGCAGATACGGGTAGCATGAACCTCGGTGATGTCAGGCCGCCAATGGCACCTGCCGACTTCATATCATCCAGTTTACAGATCTCTATTTTTGCCGAATTGTTCACCACGATCCAGGCATGTCCACCAATGATGGTCATGGAGAGCGGAACATCACCCAGCGGACGGCTGTTCGCATGTTGAAAGATGTCATTTTCCATTTTCAGGCTATCGGTATTCAGGAAGGAGAGGGAACCATTGGCGTTGCCAAAGTTGCCCTCGTTCACAACGAACACACCATTTGCCTGGTTGTAAGCGGATGTATTGGTATTGACCTCACCGAAGTTGTTGTCCTTTTTACAGGCACTCACAACCAGAGCTATCAGAAGCAACACAAAAATTCTATTTGATATTAGTTCCTTCATTAAGTTATTCTGTGTGATCTACCTATTTTTTAATTTTCTCGTAAAGGCGGTAGAGTAGAGTGAAAGGAAGAGCGGTAATGGGTAAACCTCAATTTCAGGCCTCTTCCTTTCAACCCCCTCATCAAACCGTACGTGCGGTTTTCCCGCATACGGCTTTCCTATAAACTTTCATCG
>JABMQA010001128.1 GCA_013203545.1 Bacteroidota bacterium | reverse complement strand
TCAGGGTTCACCTCCATCCAACTCCCACCTTCGTTCCTTCGTTCCTTCATTCCATCATTCCATTACTCCAATACTCCAGTTTCCCATTATTCCAGGTATTTACCTGCTAATAATAATCTTTTTGTTTACAACAGTTTGATCGCTTTGAATTTTAAGGATGTAAACCCCTTCATCCAGATGGCTGATATCAATGGTAACTCCCGGGCAGGTTTTTGAATTTTGTTTATGCATTAGTTTCCCATGCATATTCAATATTTCAATAGTGGCGCTTGGGGATTGGTTATCCAAACTCACAATATGGATCAACGCACCCGCCGGATTGGGATAAACGATGAATTCATCATTCAGCAAATGGTTTCCCACACCTGTTTTGGAACATAATATGGGATAAATAGCATGATCGAGATGCAACCACCCAAATATGCTATTTTCGTAGCTTTTCCAATCACCGGATGAAACCTGTTCCCATCCATTACCAACCTGTACATCACCAATTGTGTTGGTGTATATAGCCAGCGTATCACCAAACTGTTGAGACAATTCAATACCCATGAAAAACGGGTTGTCAATCGTAACGGTATTATCGAAAAAGAGTACGGTGGACTGCAAATCCTGGACATCGTTAACAATATCCTGTATTCGAACCGTTGCACTATCAAGTAAAGTGCCGGGAGAATTGGACGGTCCATCACTATCCCAAACCTTAAAAACTATTGGGGTGTTGGTGGTAAAGGATTTTTTGGCGATTCCAAAATCAAAAATAGCTCCAACCACAATACTTCCTGGTTCCATATCATTAAAATAACTTGCCTTGGCAAGGTCACCGAATGAGTTGTTACCTGACACATATCCACTTCCATTGGAGGCAATCCTGATAATATCGTACTGCCCCGGGATTGGGAAATTCAATGAATCGCAACTCCCATAGGTGGATACACGGATATAATCTTCTCTCGTCAGGAAGCTGGAATTTGTTCCTTCATAGATAGTAAATGTCACCGAATACACACCCGGATCACTGTAAACATGCACCGGGTGCTGGATCGTATCATTCTCACCATCGCCAAACTTCCAGAACCAACTTGTTGGATTACCTTCTGAAACATCCTTGAAATGGACGGTAAGTGGAGCCACTCCAAAAGTTTCACCAGCCACAAAATTTGCTATAAGATCTTTTGATCCGTCTTCTTTAACCTGAAATATTTCATGGGCAGGATGGGTGACATTTAAATTATCTACCAGTCGATTTTGTGCCAATAAATTTATCGATGAGCAAAAAAAGGCTGTGTAAAACAATATTCTAAGCATAGACATAGATTTTAGATGCAAAATTATAACAAATCCCAAAGACAATGATCATTATTGAAAATTATTACAAATTAGAGCGGAAGTTTTTTATTTACCACGACTTAGCTATTTTTGGATGCTAATTTCATTTTACTCAATTTTCAACTGTCACAAAATATTATTCAAGATGCAAAAAAATCTAACTAAAACTGGCACTCCATATCAAAAGTGGAGTGCAACGAACGTGATGATGTTGCTTTTGTCGGCAATCCTGATATTCGCATCATTGCAGGTGGACGCCCGGAAAAAGAAAGGGGATGATGAAAAATCTTCCGATACTTTAAAATCGGGAACTTTTTCAGGTTTAAAATGGCGTGGGATCGGGCCGGCCTTTACCTCCGGCAGAATTGCAGACTTCGCGGTAAATCCATGTAACCATAGCGAATACTATGTTGCTGTTGCCTCGGGTCATGTTTGGAAAACCGAAAATAACGGGACTTCATTCAAACCGATTTTCGATAATCACGGGGCATATTCGATGGGATTCATCGCAATCGCACCTTCCAACAGCAACGTAGTGTGGCTGGGTACCGGAGAAAACAATCACCAGCGTGCACTGGGTTATGGCAACGGGGTTTACAAGTCAGAAGATGGTGGCAGTTCCTGGACAAACATGGGACTTGACAGCTCTCGCCAGATTGGAAAAATCATTATCCACCCCAAAAACCCGGATATAGTTTATGTCGCTGCCGAAGGTTCAGCCTGGGGTCCGGGTGGAGACCGTGGACTTTATAAAACCACTGATGGTGGAAAAACATGGGAAAAGTCCCTTGATATCAGCGAAAATACCGGTATCAATGATATGGTTATGGACCCCCGTGATCCTGACGTCATCTATGCCACATCAGAACAGCGAAGGCGCAGAAGCTTTACAAAAATTGGTGGTGGCCCTGAATCTGCCGTACACAAAACCACCGATGGCGGAAAAAACTGGGGAAAGATAACAAAAGGATTACCTGGTTCACACATCGGCGGAATGGGTATCGATATCTCACCTGTTAACCCGGATGTGCTTTACCTGATCGTGGAGGCGGCAGATGATAAGGGAGGTTTCTTCCGGTCAACAAACAGGGGGGCATCCTGGAATAAAATGAGTGATCATTCTGCAAGTGGCCAGTATTACAACGAAATCTATTGCGATCCGGAGGATGTAGATAAAGTCTATTCGATGGAAACAGTTTCGAGAGTGACTACTGACGGTGGTAAAACATGGAACTCTATTGGAAACAATTCCCGTCATGTGGATGACCACGCCATGTGGATCGACCCATCCGATACACAGCATTTTATGATTGGTGGCGATGGCGGCGTTTATGAAACCTTTGATGCAGGTAAAAATTTTATTTTCAAGAGCAACCTGCCAGTCACACAATTCTACAGGGTTAACGTTGACGATACCAAACCATTCTATTGGGTGTATGGTGGCACGCAGGACAATAACAGCATGGGCGGGCCATCCAGAAATACAAGCCGCCAGGGAGTGACCAGTGATGAATGGATCGTAACACTTGGAGGAGATGGTTTTTTTCAGGCCATCGAACCCGGAAATCCTGATATCGTTTATTCGGCATACCAATACGGAAATATTTACAGATATGATAAAAAATCAGGTGAAAGGATCAAAATCAAACCTGAACCACGAAAAGATGAGCTTACCTACCGCTGGAACTGGAACACACCATTTATTTTAAGTCCGCATTCCGGTACCAGGCTATACATTGGCGCCAACAAGCTTTTCAAAAGTGATGACCGTGGAAATAGCTGGCAGGTGATTAGCGATGATCTTACACGGGATGAAGACCGTAACCAGTTTCAGGTCATGGGGAAATACTGGCCATCAAACGCGGTATCAAAGGATGTGTCAACATCCCAGTGGGGTACTGTTGTCTCGCTGGCGGAGTCACCATTAAAAGAAAATCTTATTTACGTTGGCACGGATGATGGCCTTATTCAGGTAACCGAGGATGCAGGTGAAAATTGGCTTAAAATCAGCGCTTTCCCCGGCGTACCGGAATATACCTATGTGAGCGATATTCTGCCTTCACGTTTTGATGAAAATGTTGTGTATGCCTCATTTGACAACATCAAAAGCGATGACTTCAAACCTTATTTGCTGAAAAGCGAAGACAAAGGAAACACTTGGATCTCAATAGCCGGAAACCTGCCTGATGACGAAACTGTACATACAATCATCCAGGATCCCGTAAATCCTGACCTGCTCTTTGTGGGAACAGAGTTTAATGCTTTTTTTACCGTTGATGGAGGAAAAACATGGGTGGAGCTTAGTTCGGGAATTCCTGATGTTGCCATGAAAGACCTGGTGATTCAGGAACGTGAGAACGATCTGGTGGTGGCAACATTTGGCCGCGGATTTTATATTATTGACGATTACAGCCCACTTCGTGAAATCACAGCGAAAAGGCTTGACACATCCAACGCCATATTTTTCCCAGTAAAAGATGCGCTCATGTATGTACAAACCGGTGGCAGATACGGTCAGGGGTCAACCTACTTTTCTGCTGACAATCCTGATTTTGGTGCAGTGTTCACCTATTATATAAAGGAGCTCCCAAAAACAAAAAAACAGGAAAGGCTGAAAAAAGAGAAAGAGCTCTTTAAAAATGGAGAACCCATACCACAACCAACCCGGGAACAATTAGGTGAAGAAGAAAATGAAACCGCACCCCTGCTCATATTTACAATCACCGATCAGGATGGGAATGTTGTTAGGAAATTATACAAAAAACCCTCTGAAGGCATTAGCAGGATTAACTGGAATCTCCGGTATCAGGGAAAAAACCCGGTCCGCCTCAAAAAGGACAAATTTGATCCTGCAAATGATGGTGGTGATGGTATGTTTGCCCTTCCCGGAACTTACTATGTTACCCTTTCAATGGATCATAACGGGGATGTTACGCAGTTGGCCGATCCTGTTGCATTTATAACAAAACCACTCCTGAATGCTACCCTACCGGCAACCGACAGAAAGGAACTGGTAAATTACCAGAACAATGTATCGGAACTGGCACGAACCATGCGCGGAGCTGAAAATTACTTGGAAGAACTGATGGAAAAAGCAGAATATATCAGGCAGGCCCTACACAATACACCATCGGCACCTTCTGATTTATCAATGCGTGCAAGAACTGTAAGCGAAGATCTTAAAGAGATCGAATTTGAATTTAATGGAACGGAAGCTGCAGCAAGTTGGGAGGAAGTTCCCCCTGAACAGGTTCCGCTTAACATTCGCTTGAATGCAATTGCTTACTCACATTGGGGTTCGACTTCTGCACCAACTAAAACACAGTTGGATAGCTATGACATCCTATTGGAGGAATTACCACCCGTGTTGGAAAAAATTAAGCAACTCGACCTGGAGGTAAAAGCCCTTGAAAGTGAAATGGAGTTGTATGATGCTCCATGGACACCTGGAAGATTACCGGAGTTAAAGAAAAATTAATATTGATCCCAATTCAAAAAAGAGGCTGTTCAAAATATGAACAGCCTTTTTCATTTCTATGCCGAATTATCTAAAAATATTTTGGTTAATTAAAAACATAGTCATATCTTTGCACACCGATTTTAAAAAAAATCTATTAAATAAAATACAAACTATTTAAAGAGAGGTATTTAACATGATAATTATTCCCGTAAAAGAAGGCGAAAATATCGATAGGGCACTTAAGAAGTATAAAAGGAAATTTGAAAAGACCGGAGTTGTAAAAGAACTAAGGGAAAGACAAAAATACACAAAACCTTCTGTTAAAAAACGAGAAATAAAACTCAAAGCCATCTATATCCAACAGTTAAGAGTTGAGGAGGAAATTTAGTTTCCATCACCAAAAATATTTATTTGAAATTAAAATAGGTTTTTTTTGTTTTGAAGATAATTTTGTTCTATCTTTGAAAGAAAAGTTTTCCTATTTTTTTTTGCATAGTGAGGGATAGATTTACAAGATATATAGAGCAAGAGAAAAGGTACTCCCACCATTCAGTCAAGGCTTACACAAGCGACCTTGATCAGTTTACCCAATATCTAGAATCGCATTACGACATCGTACAACCAGAAGATGCTGATCATTTTATGATCCGGTCGTGGCTGGTATTCCTGATCGATGAATCTGTCAGTACACGTACCATCAATCGCAAAACCAGTTGTCTGAATTCATTTTACCGCTTCCTGATCCGTGAAAAAAAAATATTGGAAAATCCCATGCTTAAGGTAACACCACCCAAAACAGGGAGCTACTTACCTTCCTTTGTCAAGGAACACGAAATGGAACACCTTTTAGAGGAGATCGATTTCGGTACGGGTTTCACAGCATCCCGTGATAAATTAATTATTGAAATCCTATATGATACGGGCATGCGGTTATCGGAGCTAATAAATTTAAAAACCGACAAAATTAACCTTAACAGTTTTTCGTTAAAAGTTATTGGAAAAAGAAATAAGGAAAGGCTGATACCTATCACAAAAAACCTGGCCTGCTTGATGACCGAACACAATACGCTTAGAAGGGAGATTTTGCAAAAACACAATAAAACATCACCTTATTATATTATTACGGGAAAAGGAGAACAACTTTACCCCAAACTTGTTTATCGAATAGTAAATAAATATTTAGCCTATGTATCATCAAATTCCAAGAAAAGTCCCCATACTTTGCGGCACAGTTTTGCAACAAACTTGTTGAATAACGGTGCCGATTTAAATGCAGTTAAAGAATTGCTGGGCCATTCCAGCCTGGCTGCCACACAAATTTACACACACACTACAATAGAAAAATTAAAGGAAATTTATAAACGTGCTCATCCAAGAGCCTAATTAATGGAGGAAAGATTATGCAAATAGACATTCGTTCAATTCATTTCAAAACAGACACCAAATTAGAGGATTTTATTAAAGACAAGATTGAGAAACTTTCTCAGTTTTATGATGGGGTTATTGGTAGCGAGGTCTCCTTAAAAGTTGCCAATATTGAATCTGCAGAAAATAAAATCACCGAAATACGATTAAATGTAAGAGGAAACGATCTCTATGCAAAGAAGCAGAGCAAATCATTTGAAGAATCTACCGATAGTGCAGTTGAAGCTTTAAGACGGCAATTGATTAAGCACAAGGAAAAAATGAGAAAGATTTAACTATTTAATAATTATTTTCAAAAAAAGTTTTGGTAAATCAAATAACTATTATACTTTTGCAGTCCTTTTTCAAAAAAGGACTGTTTTTTTATAATTCAAAAACATTTAAAGTTCTATAAAATATTGAATTCAGGCCGATGTAGCTCAGTCGGTAGAGCAGCTGATTTGTAATCAGCCGGTCGGCGGTTCGAGTCCGTCCATCGGCTCAGTTGGGTAAAGAAATATTACTTAATTGTGCGGGGAGATACCAGAGCGGTCAAATGGGGCAGACTGTAAATCTGTTGGCGAAGCCTTCGGAGGTTCGAATCCTCCTCTCCCCACTGGTAAGTTCTTTTTTTTTTGATTTGGAAAATACGGAACCGTCAGAGGACATGAATATTCCTCAGGCATTTGATTTTGAACCAAAGGCGGAAGTAGCTCATCTGGTAGAGCGACAGCCTTCCAAGCTGTAGGTAGCGGGTTCGATCCCCGTCTTCCGCTCTATTCACAAGCCGATGTAGCTCAGGGGTAGAGCACTTCCTTGGTAAGGAAGGGGTCACGAG
>JABMQA010001127.1 GCA_013203545.1 Bacteroidota bacterium | reverse complement strand
TGGTATGACCATGAGCAGTAAAAAGGACGCCATCGTAAATATGGGTGGGTTTATCGGTTTCCGTGAAGAAGCGTTGTGGAAAAAGGCACAGACCTACAACATCATGTTCGAAGGATTTATCACCTATGGCGGCATGTCAGGCCGTGATATGAATGCACTGGCGCAGGGCCTTTATGATGGTACCGAATTTAATTACCTTGAAACACGCATTAACCAGGTTGCCTATTTGGGGAACAGGTTAAAAGATTTCAATATCCCTGTCCAGGAGCCATTCGGGGGACATGCCATATTTATTGATGCCAAACGTTTCCTGCCTCATCTGCCGAAAGAGCAATTCCCGGCACAAACACTCGCCGTTGAAGCCTATCTTGAGGGCGGAATCCGCGGTGTGGAAATCGGGGCCATACTTGCCGACCGAGACCCTATAACCAGGGAGAACAGGTATCCTGACCTGGAACTTGTCCGGCTCACCATCCCAAGAAGGGTGTACACTAACAATCACATGGAATATGTGGCGGTTGCACTGGGGAATGTGTATGAACGAAGAAATGAGATTAAAACAGGTGTACGGATTTTAAGTGAAGCGCCGATAATGCGGCACTTTACGGTGGAGTTGGGTCGGGTTCAGGAGAAAAAATCGGTTAAATAGGGATTGTGGGCTAAAGCCCAGTAATACTGAAACACAGCCCCAAACCCCAGCCTTAAGGCTGGGGTTTTTGGAATACAATATCCCGTAAACTAAGGGCTTTAGCCCTTGATCACCTCAAAACCGTAATACTTAATAAACTTTTGATACTCATCTTCCCATGTCACTTTTTGATGATGGATCTGCTGATTATTGATGTATGCTTTAACATTTGAAACTTGTGATTCACTTACAGAAACTGCATAATATTCGTCAGCCCACTCAAACTTACTGGTAGTTACATTGTTTTTATTGATCCAGAAAGATGCTTCTCCTTTAATGAGTTGCATAACCTGTAAGATGCTTTGATCAGCTTTAAGAGAAATCAGGCAGTGGATATGTTCATCGTGCCCATTGATTTTTTTTATGACGATACCTTTCATTGTTGCATTTTCCACAATATGATCAACAACTACTGACAAAGTTTGACCCTTAAGGAAAGGATATCTCTTTTTTGTGCCCCAAACACAGTGGACATAGATACTAACGTATGACATGATTGTAATTTTTACTATGGGCTAAAAGCCCGGTTAAGGTTTATATAACATCTAAACCCCACAATAAATGGTGAGGTGAGGTTAAACCATGATTTCACTAAAGCTATCTGCTAAATTAAGAAAGTTATTTTTACTTCGTTCCATTATTCCAAAATAAATGGTTTGAGGTTTTGATTTAGGAGTCGGTTCTTATAAAATAAACCCCCGGGGCTAAAGCCCTGTAATACTGAAATCCAGCATTTTTCAAACCCCAGCCTTAAGGCTGGGGTTTATCTAACATCACCCATCCCATTGGGCTTTAGCCCTTGATCACCTTGAAATTGTAATGCTTAATAAACACCTGTTTTCAAAAACAATTCCCTCACTCCATTGTTGATAAACAGAAACATAATCACACCAACAACGTGGATACAATCAAAAAAGAAGGCCGGTACAGCCGGATTTACAAACAACTAAAGGGATTGCTCGTAGCAACAGATAACACCGATGCAAGGATGGCTACGGTTGCAGCAGTTCTACACCATAAAATGGATTACTTTTTCTGGACCGGGTTTTATTGTTTTGACCAGGGTGAATTGGTTATAAGAACCTATCAGGGGCCGGTGGCATGCCAGGTTTTAAATAAAGACACCGGTGTTTGCTGGGCAGTGATCAACCGGCAAAAAACCATTCTGGTACCCAACGTTCATGATTTCCCCGGACACATTGCATGTGATACCAGATCTAATTCTGAGATCGTTGTTCCTGTAAAAAACCGGGATGGTGAAGTCTTTGGCGTCCTCGATGTGGATAGCAGGGAACTTGCCGCTTTCGACGAAACCGACGCCAGATGGCTTGAGGAAATTGTGGGGCTGATTTAGCCTGATGGTTTGATATAGATTTTCAAAAACCCGATTGTTTTTACTTACCTTTGCAGGCTGAAAATCTATCAACAGTGAATACATTTATTTTAATACTGATCACCATGGCTCTGGCGGCAGATGCCTTTGCCGGATTATACCTGAATGGCTTTACAAAAGATTCAAAAGTCCAGGATATTTTAATCATTTCGGCAGCAATATCCATTGTAAATGCTGTTATGGCTACTATTGGTATGCTGATGGGTGACCAAATCAATACTTTGCTGGAGGAGTTCAGCACCGGGTTGGCGATAGGTGTTTTCTTTCTGCTGGGTGCAAAACTGGTGATTAAATCATTTAAACCCAAATTCCAGGAGATGACCTGGGAACTCCATAAACCCCGTATTATAGTAGGATATGCTTTTGCACTGGGAATTAGCTCATTTTTAGCCGGCATCGCTATTTCTACATTTGATATGAATATCCTCACAGTACTCTGGACATTTATGATTGTTTTCTTTGTGGTTTCTGTGATAGCGATACTTACCGGCAAGATCAGTAAAAAATTCTTTCTGGCTGCCCGGCTTGAAATTGCAGGTGGTTTGATTTTAACAGGCGGCGCTATTTATTTTCTTATTAAAACATTTGGTATTATTCAATAAATTTTATGAAAAATATTTTTTTAGTTTCTATAACAGTTTTATGGTGCCTTGTTGGGTTCTCCCAGATTCCACCTGGTTATTATGATCCGGCCGCTGGATTGGGCAGTGAGCAACTTCAACAGGCGCTTCACAACATTATTGATAACCATTCCTCGCAGGGTTATGGTGACCTGTGGAATGACTTTTTCGATACCGATCAAAAATCAAACGGAAAAGTCTGGGACATCTATTCGGATGTTCCGGGTGGAAACCCACCCTATGAATTTACTTTTTTTTCCGATCAATGTGGCAACTACAGCCAGGAAGGCGACTGCTACAACCGGGAGCATTCTTTCCCGAAAAGCTGGTTTGGTGGCAACGTTTATCCTATGTATTCTGACCTGTTCCAGGTGTATCCCACCGATGGTTATGTAAATGGCAAACGCAGTAACTATCCTTATGGTGAGGTTGGCTCTGCTACGTGGACATCGCAAAATGGCTGCAAACTTGGGAGTAACACCTACCCTGGCTTTAGCGGGACGGTATTCGAACCCATCGATGAATACAAAGGCGACCTTGCGAGGACCTATTTTTACATGGCCACCAGATATTTGGGTGAGGATAACGGCTGGCCGGGAAGCCCGATGGTAAACGGTTCACAGCCCGAAACATGGGCACTCATCATGCTGCACGATTGGCACTCCATGGATCCTGTGAGCACTAAAGAGACCGATCGGAACAATGCCATTTACGATATCCAGGATAACCGCAATCCCTTTATTGACCACCCGTGGTTTGTGGATGCCATCTGGTTCCCAACCGGAATTGATGACACCAGAATTTTACAGCGAAGCGACTTCAGTGTATTCCCAAATCCTGTGGCCGATCATCTTTCTATAAAAGTTTCCTCAAGGATTGTGGCGGAATATCTTGAATATTCGGTAACCGATCAACTCGGAAGGAAAGTGCTGTCGGGATATTTTAACGGAAACGAAACAAATACACTGGATACAGAAGCCTTACAAAAAGGATATTATTTTATCAGGATCAGTGGAGATTATACTTTTTCTTCAACAACCATAACATTTGTAAAATAAGATCAGCATTTTCAAATGGCAAAAATCAGAATCACAAAAGCCTATAAATTCGACATGGCCCATTCGCTACCCGGGCACGACGGATTATGCAAAAACATACATGGTCATTCATACGAATTACTTGTAACCTTGATCGGCGAACCAATTAATGACCCCGATTCCCCAAAATTTGGTATGGTGATCGACTTTAAGGATCTAAAAAAAATCATTAGGGGACTCATCGTTGATGAACTGGACCACTCACTGATAATGAGGGATGATGCCCCGGAAGAATTGCTTATACAAATGAAGCAAAACTTCGAGCGTATCTTACAGGTGGATTATCAGCCAACGAGTGAAAATATGATCATCGATTTTGCAGAACGCATTCAAAAAGCGTTACCTGAAAATGTAAAACTGCATCATTTAAAACTCTGGGAAACCGTGACCTCTTACACAGAGTGGTACGCTGAAGATAATAAATAGACCCTCTATTCGTACCTTAATGCATCGATGGGCTTTATCTTAACAGCTCTCCGGGCGGGTATTAATCCTGCCAGTGCACCGGCAAAAATAAGAATAACCAATGCGGTGACCGCAACATTAAAATCAACTTCGGGATTCTTGAACATTTCATTATCGCTGCCCATGTTGATCAACATGTAATTAATTCCCTCCACCAATCCAACACCTGCAACAAGCCCAAAATACCCGGCTATGGTTGTAAGGAATACCGATTCGAGGATGATCTGACTGATGATGTTGAATGGTGTGGCCCCAAGGGCACGCTGAATGCCAATTTCCCTGGTACGTTCCTTTACAATCACCAGCATGATGTTGCTGATACCAATCACACCGGCGAGCAGTGTACCGATACCCACTACCCATATCAATCCGGCAATGCCCGTAAATAAACCATTCATCTGATTGAATTCCTCTTCAAGGTTGAAGTGACCGAAAGCCTCTTTGTCGTCGGGAGATACCGTATGGCGCTGTGCAAGTAATTTGAGTGCCTTTTCCTCTACTATAGAGGCAGGAATATTTTCTTTTGAAGTGATCGAAAACCACCCGACAATATCACCATAATTATAGGTTTTTTGCAATGTGGTAAACGGAATGTAAATACTCTGCTCCTTTTCGCCACCAAAATTGATATTTGTATTCAGCGGCTTAAACACGCCAACAACCTGGAAATATACACCCTGGAGTTGGATATATTGTCCCAACGGATCTTCATCAGGTTCAAACAGTACCTCCCGCACCCGCGTACCGATTACCGCTACCTTACGCCTTTCATTGATGTCGATTTCGTTGATAAATCTGCCCATGAAGATATCCATCGGGTCTATTTTGTTCCATTCAGGATACTCACCCATAATAGAGAATGCGCCGCTCTTGTTTTTTCTGATGGTATTATTGGTGCCGTCGCCTGCCGACCATCCCCGGATTTTTGGGGCAAGGTATTTGATTTCGGGTATATTTTGCTTCAATGCCTTGATGTCGCGGTTATCAAAATAAAAACCCCTTCCTCTCGGCAGTCCTTTGTAAGGAATGGTAGTCCGCTCAGTCCATATAAAAACACTGTTTGTGGCAAAATCACCCATTCCATCAGTGACGCCATTTTCGAGGCCATTACCCGATCCCAGCATAATGATGAGCATGAAAATCCCCCAGAACACACCAAACGCAGTCATGAAGGTTCGAAGCTTGTTCTTTTTCAAGGTGTGGAATATTTCCTGCCAAAGGTCACGGTCGAAGATTTTCATAAGGTGCCAAATTTAGACAATTTTACTCATCCCTGAGCGCTTCAACCGGCCTGATGGCTGCAGCCCTGCGAGCAGGAACATATCCGGCAATCATACCAGCAACGATCAGGACAAAGGTTGCACTGATTGCAATATTCAGGTTGGCCTCAGGATTTCTGAAAAATTCGGTTTGTATATGTGGTGATATCAATTCAAGCGACCCAACACCCAGTACCAGTCCAATGTATCCGGCCAGTGCTGTAATAAATATGGATTCCTGCATCACCATCATTATGATAGACCATGGTGTCGCGCCCAGTGATTTCCTGATACCTATCTCTTTGGTTCGTTCTTTTACGGTGATCATCATGATATTGCTTACGCCCACAATCCCTGCGATAATGGTACCGATACCAATGATCCAGATAAACATCCTGATGGCTGCAAAGAGATCCTGGAATTTTTTAAATTCCTCCATGCCGTTCCATACAAACATTGCCCTTTCGTCCGCTTTATCGAATGAGTACCGTGATGAAATCCTGGTCTTGATATCATCCTCCATACGCTTACTGTCTTCCACGTCACTTGAACCAACAGTAATGGCAATTGTTTGCAGCCGGTCGCGACCCATAAAAACCTTTTGTGCAGTGGTGATGGGAAGGTAAACCACACGCTGGTTATCCTGGCGGCCATCGTCATCTTCATAAATACCAACCACCTTAAACGGAACACCCTTTACTTTAATATATTCACCCAGTGCAGGCTTATCTTTAAACAATGCATCTTTAACCTGAACACCAATGCATGCAACCTTCAGGTTTTTCTCAACGTCATATTTATTGATGAACCGCCCTTCAAGCAATACCAGCTTTTCGATGTGTTCATAATCCGGATGACAGGTTCTAATGTCAAAATTTCCATATTCCCCTTCGTATGAAACCGTATTGTCACCCCAAACGTTCGAACGACCTGCCATAAGTCCAATACCGTTAACAGTATGTTTCAGGTTATCATAATCATCATTGTCGAATTCAATACGCCTGCCCGGCTTCAAACCCTTATAGGCTTTGCTTGTTTGACCACCCCACACCCACAGGGTGTTTGTGGCGGATGATTTAAACTGGTCGCGGACACCATGTTCAAGACCATGTCCCGATCCCAGTAATATAATCAACATAAAGATGCCCCAGGCTACACTAAACCCGGTAAGAAAGGTTCGTAGCTTGTTCTTTTTTATGGTACTGAAAATTTCTTCCCACTTGTCGATGAAAAACATATCCCGGCAAGATTTAAGTTAATGATGATTCTATTAAACCCCAAAACTAACGATTTCTTAAATACACAATGATTATTTTAGGTGGATGTTCTTTTATGGGAAGTGAAATATCTTGTCATTGAACTGGATTTTCTTGCTGTTGGTCAAGAAAATTAGCCAATTACATCGGTTGTATTTATTCACGTATCAGGTACAGCATAGCGTTTGGAATTGATGCTGATTTTGTTAAAGATAATTTTTTGACAGATAATTTTTCAAAACTTTATCCAAACTTTGTACTGAATGGGGCTGAAATAAAATCCCGGATCAGAAACAACTACTGCCACTATTGACGTTTCGCATCTGGACAAAGGAATGTATCTCCTTATCTTCACCAGTAACCAATATTCCATTGCAAAAAAAATTGTTATCAGTTGCAATTAGCGTTTGCTCAATTAGTTTCGCACTATAACTTGTAAATCTTTTTAATCGATATTTTACCAATCATCCAATAAATCCTTCGGTTTAAAAAAAAATCCCCTATATTTAAAAAATGTTAAATCTTTGTAAATTCCTAATACATATGGGCTACATTTCATTCTTTGGCACGAGTTAAAATATATTTTCTTCCAAAATTTGGAATTTAACATTTTCTGACATACATTTACAAACTTATATGTGTCATCAATTAATATGTAATAAAATGTCAACCAAAATATCAACATGATGAAAATAGCACTACACCTTATTATACTGGTCACATTATCATTTTTTCTTTTCGAAATCCAGACTTCGGCACAGGTGATGAGTCCCAATAAACCGCCGGTAGCAAAATTCACGGCCACCAAAAAGCATTTACAAACCGGACAGACAACATCGTTCAAAGACCATTCGAAACACGACCCCACTTCATGGTACTGGATATTCAATGGCGCTACGCCATCCTTTTCAACGGAACAGGATCCTGAGGATATTGCATACAATCAACCCGGGGTGTATGATGTAACGCTGATTGTATCGAATGAATTGGGAGCGGATACCCTCACCAAATACAACTATATTACTGTAAGCGGAACCATACCCCAGGAACCACCGATTGCCAATTTCTGCGCCAGTTCAACAGAAATTGAAACCGGTGATGAGGTTGATTTTTACGATATGTCATTAAACGAACCGGAAGAGTGGTTTTGGGTTTTTCAGGGTGGCGAACCGGCATTTTCCACCGAAGAGGAACCCTATGAAGTAATATTTAACCTACCCGGGGTGTATGATATAACCCTCATTGCCTCGAATGAATATGGATCAGATACCTTGTTCCGCGAAGGCTATATTACAGTAACTGCAAGCGATACGCTCAATGCTGAATTCACTGCTGATCAAACGGAGATTATTGTGGGTGAAGTGGTTCATTTTTCCGACCTGAGTACAGGGAACCCGGTATTCTGGATATGGGAAATAGAAGGGGCGTCACCATCTATATCATACCAACAAAATCCTGTAGTAATATTTAATACGCCCGGAATTTTCAGCGTAAAATTAACGGCTCAAAAGGCAGGAGCCACTGATATTGAAATCAAAGACGCATACATTACGGTTGATGAGGGAAACTCATTCCTGCCACCGGGATGGGAATACACCGGCACATCACAGTTGCATGTAATTGCTATCCCGCCTGTGGCAAATCCCAATATCGGAGGAATTCCCCTGGAACCCGGAGACCACATTGGTGTTTTTTATTCGGATGACAACAACGAGTTAAAATGTGGAGGCGCTGAAATATGGACCGGTGAAAGCACAATTGCCATTATTGCATACGGTGACGATTCGTTTACCAGTGAAAAAGATGGCTTTTTTATAGGCGAGGCATTCACCTGGAAAATATATGATTGGAGCAGGGCGAGGGAAGTTGATGCCTTTGCCACCTATGATATGGCACTTCCTTATCAAGGTGAATTTATGCATTTTGGGACATCTGCGCTTGGTAGTCTTTATACCATTGATGCCGATTTCACCGCCGATAAAACTGAAATTAACGTGGGCGATGTGGTTCATTTTTCCGACCTGAGTATCGGAAATCCGGCATTCTGGATATGGCAAATAGAAGGCGCATCTCCATCCATTTCATATCAGCATAATCCGGTTGTAATATTCAACACGCCCGGTGTTTTCAGCGTCACATTAACAGCTTATTATGCCGGTGCTACAGACATAGAAACAAAAGAAGGCTTTATCATTGTTAATGAGGTTCCGGTAGTCATTCCACCCGGCTGGGAATACAACAGCACATCTCAAATGCACGTAATTGCAATCCCACTGGAAGCGAATCCAAATATTTCAGGGATGCCGCTTGAACCCGGAGACCACATCGGCGTTTTTTATTCGGATGACACCAACCAGTTAAGATGTGGTGGCACGGATATCTGGAATGGTGAAAGTAATATTGCTATCATAGCATTTGGTGACGATCCCTTTACCACCGAAAAAGACGGCTTCCATACCGGAGAAAAACTCATATGGAAAGTTTACAACTGGAGTAGTGAACAAGAATATGACGCATTTGCTACCTATGACGCATCCTATCCCTGCCAGGGGCATTTTTCACAGTTCGGGACATCAGCGATTACCAGTCTTTATACCATTGATGCTGATTTCACCGCTGATTTAACTGAAATTTTTGAAGGTGAGATTGTTCATTTTACCGACCTGAGTACCGGTGATCCTTCATTCTGGATATGGGAAATAGAAGGGGCCTCTCCTTCCATCTCCTATCAGCATAATCCGGTTGTAATATTCAACACACCAGGGATTTTTAGTGTGACTTTAACGGCGTATTATGCCGGAGCTACTGATGTAGAGACAAAAGAAGATTTTATTATAGTTAACGCGGATCCTGTAATCCTTCCGCCCGGATGGGAACACAATAGTACATCTCAAATGCATGTTGTTGCCGTTCCGCTCGAAGCTTTTCCCAATATTTTGGGGGCGCCGCTTGAACCAGGCGACCATATCGGTGTTTTTTATATGGATGAAAACAATGGGCTAACCTGTGGTGGTGCGGAGATATGGAATGGTGAAAACAACATTGCCGTTTTTGCCTATGCAGATAATTCCTACACTTCTGAAAAAGATGGATTCCTTACAGGTGATGAATTCATCTGGAAAGTTTACAACTGGAGCGACGAAGTGGAGTATAACGCCCAGGTGACCTATGATGAAACATTACCCTGCCAGGGTAATTTTACCCCGTTTGGAACATCTGCATTGACAAGCCTGGTGGCCGCAATTTCTTTCAATGTGACCATACCATCAGGGTGGAGTGGCATTTCCAGCCCGGTGGTTCCGTTAAACCCTGAACTCATCACCTTTCTGGAACCTTTGACGGAAAATCTGATCATGATGAATAATTTCTCAGGTGTTTTTTGGCCGGAAATGGGAATAAACACATTATTAATATGGAATAACAGAACCGGATACAATATTAAACTGGAAAATCCTGTGGAATTGGCATTTTTCGGTGGAATTGAAGATGAGATAACCCTCAGTGTTAAGGAGGGATGGGGTTTCCTGCCGGTACCGGTAATGTGTGAAGTGAATATCCAGGAAATACTGAGTGCGTATATTGAAGATGTGGTCATTGTTAGGGAAATATCGGGGAGCAAAGTTTTCTGGCCTGCATACAACATATACACCCTCACCGAACTAACGCCAGGGGAAGCATACCTTATCCAGGCAGCTGATAACTTTGAACTACCTTTCCCATCATGCGAAAATCAATTGAAAAGCAGCCCATCACATTTATCTTTATTCGATGTAACCGTTTCGGATTGGGATATTGCAGTGCCTACCAATTCGATGCATACCATTGCATTTTCAGGCGATGTACTGAACGAACTTACTGAAAACGATATCGTCGGGGTGTTTACTTCGGATGGACAATGCGTGGGTTTGGAGCAATTTACGGGTGATGCATTTGCCATAACTGCATTTGGAGACGACATTACGACACCAGAAAAGGATGGCCTTGATGAAAACGAACAGTTTGTTTTCAGACTTTACAAAGAAACCGAAGATGAAATGTACGATCTGGAAGTTGATTATGATTTTTCGATGCCCAATTCCGGCTTGTTTTCAAACAATGGTATTTCAGCAGTCAATCAGCTCAAAATAATGGCTCTGGAAATTAGTGAGGCCGGCGGGATAAACTGTCAAATATCCCCAAATCCCACCGATGGCATGGTAAAAATATCAACAACTCAGCATATAAAGAAAATTGTAATCCGAGCAGTAAGTGGTAAACAAGTAATGAGTATCAACCCCACTGAGACCAATACCATCATATTAGACCTGTCATCATTTGAAAGAGGGCTTTACTTAATGCAGCTATACGGTGATGCAAGGTTTTTCTCCGAAAAGATTGTTTTAAATTAATGCTTTTTTTGTTGGTTATCCAAGGGCTGCCTCTGATCAGGTGGCCCTTTTTATTTTAAAAAAATTCCACTGGGAAGTGCTATGAGACGCGATTGAAAATCCGCGCCAGTTGGTTTAGGATTTTCGATAAAATATAGCATTTTCATCCCCTCAACACAAATAAAAAAAGCCTCGCAAAGCGTGGCTTTTGATTGGTGGGCCCACCTGGACTTGAACCAGGGACCACCTGATTATGAGTCAGGTGCTCT
>JABMQA010001126.1 GCA_013203545.1 Bacteroidota bacterium | reverse complement strand
TAAAGAAGAACAACAGAGGCTCGACTTTGGCCCCTTATAGGGGCTTATTTCCAAGTCCACCTTCTTTGAGGGTGGATTCTTTAATTTGGATAGGTTTTAAAATTACTGGTTTTCAATCCTTACAAAATCACTTTACCATCGATACCTTCCTGCCAAACACATGGTTATCGCATCTGAACTTAAAATAATATACACCAGCCGGCTCAGAAGAGAGGTTGATGTCGAAATGATTGCCCATGGCCGGATTGTTTGTATAGGTCAGGATGATTTGACCTTCCGGATTGTAAAGGGTAATTTCGGTATTCACACCAAGCGGCATTTCAACTTTAACCGAGCCAATGGTGGGATTTGGAAAGATTTTAATCTGATCCTCCAGTTTCAATCCCTGTGTTTTTACCGCGTAGTCTATCTTTACCACAAACTCGCTGTCGGTAGGTAATGGCTGGGTTTTTACATGTACAATCCCATTTCTGTCGGCCGGATCCCAAAACCATCCGTCCGGTGCGTTTTCAAGTTCTTCCGGTGTTGCATACTGACTAAGTTCAGTCTCGTCAAGTAATACACCGTCCGGCACATCCGGAAAGTGAACTTCGAAAAGGTTGGAACGGAATGCCAGTTTTCCTTCGAAATCCCCAATACTTGCGCCTACGTTGATTTCCACCGGTCCGGGAATCCCAAATTCAGGGCCTTCGCATTGGATAAGGGTTGTAGCAAAAGCCCCTTCCCTGTGTTCCTTCGAGACGCCATCATCTTCATAAAGATCGAAAGATGATTGTAAATTGGGATAAACATCAAAGGTAATGGGATCTTTAGGCTTTTCACGATCGTACAGCATTTCGGGATACATTGGAATGATGGCGCCGGCTTTAACAAATACAGGAAGTTTATCCATGGTCACGCTGTAATCGTTGAGCGTCATCGGGCCGCTGTAAGTGGTGCCATCCCAGTAGTCAATCCATTTGCCCTGTGGGAAATATATGCTGTCGCGGTCGCTGCCCGATTTATAAACAGGAGCAACCAGGAAGTCCTCACCACTCATGAACTGGTATTTGGTCTTTGTCCCCCAGGTCTCCGGATCGTCAGGAAACTCCAGCACCATGGCCCGCACTGCAGGAACCCCCTTTTGATAAGCTTCATGACAATAGGTGTACATATAGGGTGTGAGCCGCATCTTCAATTTCAGGTATTGCCGGTTGATGTCTGTAATAGTCTGTCCGTAAACCCACGGTTGTTTGTTGCTCGATGCCCATCCCGACATGGCATACAATACTGGGATAAAGGTCTTCCACTGCAGATCTCGCATATAGGTTATCGGGCTACCTCCGAAAATGCCATCCAGATCACTGGACGCTAAATTGTATCCCGATAGTCCCGAGCCAATCACAGTTGGAATATGAAAACGGATGTATTCCCAGTTGCCCGATTGATCGCCAGACCAGACCACTGAATACCGCTGCGTACCTGCCCATCCACAAACCGACCACACGTATCCACGGTCGTTGCAGTTATCTTCGATACCTTCGTAGGCTGTTTTGCAGGCATTCAGCGCCCATTGGTATCCGGAACCCACCCAGGCAACATCCAGTTTGCAGACACGTGTTCCGGCAACACCCACTTCCCATTGGATCTGACCAACACCGTTTTCGGTCCATAAACCGGTATAAAATCCACGTTCATGAAGCTCTGTAACCACCGAATCGAGACTGGTATAGCCGCAACCATAACCATCGTTGGGTAGAATCCATCCTCCGGGGAGGTCGTATTCGCGGTACTTATCTGCGATTTCTGTGATTACAATAGGGGTTGTCTGGCCATTGTCGTTGTAACAATCGGCATCACCAAGTTCCAGTCCCCAGCGTGGTGGCAAACAGGGCCGTCCTGTAAGTTCAGTATAAAGATTCAGTGTTTGCTTGAGCGAATGGCCAACAAAATAAAAACAATCGAAACGGTTTTCCTGATGGCTGGCTAACAACGGATCCTGGAAATCATATTTCCCTGTGGCAAACGTGTTTCTGAAAGCGCCATAACCATTGGTGCTCATATAAAACGGCACCGGATTAGGAACAGCGCCATCATCCCAGTTCTGGATATCCTTGGATATTTTTATAACAGTACCCTTGTGAGAAAAATAGCCATTCTGCATCCCGCCTCCATAAAAATATTCATCATCTTGTGTTTCCAGTTCCTGGAAAGTACGGGTGCCAAAATCAAGGCCGGTGGCCTCCTTCCAGATCAGGGTTTCATTGTCGTTTTTATAGAGTTCAAATCGAAGTGGTTCAAGATAGGCCCTGAGTGCAGCCGAATCGCTCATGATAAGATAATGATCCCCTTCGTCGGACCAGGAAGTATTGATGGAGGGAAATTCAAGGTTCTGGACGATCTGGTCGCCGGCAGGGTTGGAAAAATATCCGTTAACACCCAGCCAGATCCTGAAAAGATCGGGTTTATAAAAAACAACTTTCACCTTGTCGCTATTACAGGTAAAAGTATAGGTATTTTCATCTGCTTCAAACCCGGTAACATTTCCAATCACTTTCGAAACACTGATCAGGGTCACTTCCAGTGTATCGTTTGAGGGGTTTTCATCACCCGGCAGGGAAGTATAAAAGGTGAAATTATAGGTTCCGGAGGCATTCAGATTGATGGGTGGAAAATCCACATCAAAACTCTGGCCGGACAACAACGGATCAGACGCTGCAGGAACAGTTTGTGTTACGGGAAAACTACCTTCCATGGTATAACTGACATCGAAATCTTCCTCAATATCATTCAAACCATTGTTTTTAATCCTGAGGGTAAGTAATTCGTTGCTTGAAAAATTATCGGTGGTATTTTCGGGGTTAACCAGTTTAACAATGCCCACATCCCAGTCCG
>JABMQA010001125.1 GCA_013203545.1 Bacteroidota bacterium | reverse complement strand
GCATTAGATGATGATAGCGAACACATTGTTGAAAAGTATAGTTACCAAAATGCAATAAGTGTGAATATATAGTTGATTTTTATGTTACTTTATTATTTACACCTATGTTATATCAAGAGAACCAATTTGGATTACTTCATCTTTCAAAGATTGATTTTCCTTCAATTCCATTATTGGCATAGAATAGTATGAGGAAGTAGATAATCGTCGGATTGATTATGATATTTTGTTTTATTCATTCGAAAAATAAACCAATAATTCAAAATAATTAATCCAATTCACCAACGCTAAAAAGTTGGTTTTCTATTTTCTCCATCAGTGTACGTTTGTTAAGGGGTTTCGAAATATAATCGTCGCAACCGGCCTTTAATGATTTTTCGATATCACTTTCGAAGGCGAAAGCTGTTTGAACAATAATTGGAATATATTCTTTTTCCTCTTTGATGATTTTCGTGGCATCCAGTCCGTTTACTTCGGGCATCTTTACATCCATCAAAATAAGGTCAATATTGTCGTATGCCAATGCCAGGTCAATGGCTTCCTTACCTGTTTTTGCCCGTACAATTTTTATTTGAGACTTTTTAAGGAAACTTTTTAACAGGAGGTAATTTGAATCATCATCTTCAGCAATGAGAATTGTTTTGTCCCTCCAATCCAGTTCGTCCGATTTTTTATAAATCGTTTCGCCCAATTGTGACTGTTGTCTGCTGTTGATAGGAAACGAAAAATAAAATGTGGATCCAACATTCAGTTCCGATTTAAGCCAAATTTTTCCACCCAGCAATTCAACCAGTTTTTTCGTAAGAAACAGGCCCAATCCGGCGCCTTCATAGGTGCGCGTTTGAGAGTCGTCAGCCTGCCTGAACCTTTCGAAAATGATCTCCTTATTGCTGCGATCAATGCCAATACCGGTGTCTTTAACAAAAAACTCGATGGTATTATTCATGATCACATAACCAAATTCGATAAACCCCTCATTGGTGAATTTAAATGCATTTTTAAGCAGGTTGGTGAAAATGCGCTTTAACCTCACAGGGTCGGTAAGCATTTTAAAGTCCGGCTTATCTTCAGGGATTGAAACCATTAGGCTAAGGTTGGCCTTTTTCATGATCTGTCGTTCAGAATCCATTTGATCATGAAGTTCCATGAAAAGATGTTTCAAATTCAGCAGTGACTTAACAAGGTTGACATTTCCACTTTCGATGATGGAGATATCAAATAAATCCTCGATTAAATTCAGGAGGTGAATTCCCGAAACGTAAATTTTACCTGCAAAATCTTTGTATTCATCAATATCCTCCGCTTCGCCAAGCAGATTTGAAAACCCGATGACAGCATTTAATGGGGTTCTTAATTCGTGGGACATGTTGGCCAAAAAAACCGATTTTAGCCTGTCCGATTCTTCAGCCCGCTCTTTGGCCTCCTTCAAATCCCTTTCTGCCTGCTTTCTATCGGTTACATCCATCAGGGTCCCTTGTATGGCCACTTCGTTGTTGTGCATAATTCTGCCACCCAGCGTTTCAATGGTTATTTTAGTTCCATCTTTTTTCAGTCCCTGAAATTCGTAGTGCGCGATATAATCTATTCCGGCTTCATGACGACGCATTTTTTCAGTAACCATATCAGAACTCTCGGGAGCAATTATGGATAAGACATTCAGGTTTTCTATTTCATCCGGCGTATCATAACCAAAGATTTGGGCAAATTTCAGGTTACAATACTTTAAAATTGATTTTTGCACTAAGTAAATCCCAACCAATGAATTATCAACAATGTTTCTGAATTGTTTTTCGCTTTCAAGCAATGCCATTTCTGCCTGTTTCTTTTCAGAAATGTCACGGTAAATGCCAAAAATGCCCAGGGTATTATCCTCCAACAGAATATGACGCCCAATTATAGAAACATAGATTCGTTTACCATCCTTTGATGTTCTGATGGTTTCTCCTTTTAAAAAATCACCCGCCATAGCAGCAACCGACAATTCTTTTCCCTCTTCTTTAAGTTCAACAGGAACAATAAGTGATATGATGGATTTGTCGATACACTCAGCTTCGGTATATC
>JABMQA010001124.1 GCA_013203545.1 Bacteroidota bacterium | reverse complement strand
TTGGGATGTTCCCACGAAGAGGTTTTTTTTTCAGTTTTGTGCTGAAAAAATATAGTGTCTTGTTTCAGAAAACCTTGTAATTAGTGGTAATGGACTGATCCCGATAGCTATCGGGAGAAAACAAAGAATCACAAAATCTCTCAAAAAAGAACAAAGTTTTACAAAAAATAGTAGAAAGAACAAAAGATTATTAAAACATGAATCTACCACAAATAGGAATCGTTAGAAATGGTTTTCAGGTACCTGAAAATCCGGAGATCATGAAAGCGCAGGAAAGTATCATCGAAGTATTTGATGAATTTGCCGGAGGCTTATTTAAGATCGAATTATCGGATTATATCGAAATTTACTTTCAATTTCATAAAGCTGACGGTTACAGGCTGAAAACACACACTTTCACAGGCGAATACAAAGGTGTTTTTTCCACCCGAAGTCCGCGCAGGCCTTCCGGGATAGGAAGTACGATGGTAAAACTGGTTAAACGTGATGGCAATAAACTAACCGTTTCCGGCCTGGATGCACTGGATGGTAGCCCCGTTGTGGATATCAAACCGGTTTATATACCGTTTTCGGATGAGGAACTTTCGGAACACAATATTGATAATCGTAAAATGAATCCCCGCAAAGAGGTCATGTCGAATATCTGGGCCAACAAAATGGATTTGCTTATGCTGAATGCCGCACAGATACACGGACACTTTTGCCCCGGTCTGGCCATGGGTGTGATGATGGCAACAAAAGCAATGCAAATGATCAGGGGGCAATCCGATGGAATGGAAGACCTGCTTGCTATTGTGGAAACAAATAATTGTGTGTCGGATGGAATCCAGTTTGTTACAGGTTGCACCTTTGGTAACAATGCATTGATCTTTAAAGATTGGGGCAAGACAGCATTCACACTCACCAAACGGGACGGCCGGGGGATCAGGATTTCAAGCCGGGCAGATGCCAAGGCATATATGCGAATGACCAATCCACTGTTTTCAGGAAGCTATAAAAAGGTGGTAGGTGAGCAGGATCACAGTGACGAGGAAATCGCCAGGTTTAAAAAACTGGGTGTGGAAAAGGCTTTTGTCACACTGCATCTCGATTTTGAAAAGCTGTATAATATTGAAGAGGTAAATGTGGAAGTCCCACCCTATGCCCCATCACACGAAAGTTTTGTTTGCGGGAAATGTGGCGAACCGGTGATGGCAACCAGGATAGTGAATACCGAAGGGCAACAATTCTGTATTCCATGCTCTGGCGGGGAAGGAAAAATTCTGACTGGCAATGGGATTCATTGATAAGTTTAATCAAACACCTGGGATTATTAAAATAAATAAAATATGCTACAATTCATCACAGGCCTCACCGCCGCTACCGCACACGTCCTTTCCGGGCCCGATCACCTGGCCGCTGTCACCCCACTTGCCATCGAATCGAAAAAACGTTCCTGGGGAATTGGAATGGCCTGGGGAATAGGTCACACGCTTGGAATATTGATCATTGGCGTTTTGTTTATCATGTTCAGGGATCTGATCCCGGTTGAAGCCATTTCAGAACACAGCGAACAACTGGTCGGGATCATGCTTATACTTATCGGCATCTGGACCATCCTTAAGATCCACCTGAAGATATTCCCTAAAAAGCATGCCCACCCACACATCCATGACAATGAAAAAGGTGAGTTTATACATATTCATACCCACAACCACGACCTGGGGCATACCCACAGCGAAGATGAGGCCCATCTACATGTACACAATAAAAACTACAGGCAGAACATTAGGGCAGCGTTAGCCGTAGGCATTTTCCATGGAGTGGCAGGGGTTTCACATCTCTTTGCCATCCTCCCTACCCTGGCCTTGCCAACAAAACTGGACGCCGCTATGTACCTGACAGGATTCGGAATTGGAACAATTGGCGCTATGGTAATATTCTCCGCCATTTTGGGGTTTGTCGCCATTAAAACCTCCGAATCAAAACGGGCGAAGGCTTATACCATTCTGCGTGTTGCTGGAGGAAGTGTTGCTATAATCGTTGGGATGTGGTGGATTTTAAGTACGGTGTAAAACCGAAGAAAAGATACAATCATATAATTTTATCTTTGATTTTTTACCGACAAAAATGATATCTTTTCATTACTGTCCGACAAAAATGATTTAGGCTCTTAAAAAATCATTAATGATAACATGTTAACGATTTTTATCTCAACAGATTTCAAGTTGGGGCTATTGGTGAAAACTGCATATCCTGGAGCGAATATCCCGCAAAAGCGGTTTTTTTTCAGGCTTGTGC
>JABMQA010001123.1 GCA_013203545.1 Bacteroidota bacterium | reverse complement strand
ATTTTCACTTTCTCCTTCTTGAATGATTCGCTAAAATGTCTTGTTGTTTTAAATTCTTTCATAAGTTGAATGTTTAAGTTATTAACAATACTTTTGTCAACCTATTTCATGATAGGACAGTCGGCTGTCGGCTGTTTACTGAGTACTGTGAACTGCTGACTCCTACTTCTATACTTCCTGCATTTTACGAATTTGCTTCAGCAGTATTTTTTTCGGAGTGAGCGGAATCATCGACATCATCATTTTTTGTGAAAAGGTAAGACCTGAGATCACATCGAGTTTCCCGGCCAGCATGCCATTGTAACCATCTTCAGCCACACTGCGTGCACTTGCTGTTTTCTGGAACATGGTGGTTTTATCCATTCCTTAAACTCGGGCAAATTCGGTTTCGGTTGCCCCAAGCAGCAGCGCCGTTACTGTAATATTGGTATCGTGCAGTTCTTCGGCAATAGCGTTACTGAAAAAAGTAACGTAAGCTTTGGTGGCATAGTAAACCGCCTGCAATGGCCCTGGCATCAGGCTTGCCGTGGAAGAGACATTTAATATTACTAATGAATCACAAAGCCTATCAACTTTTATAACTTCAATTGAATAATTAAACCTCTTATAAGCGTCTTTACTCCTTTTGTGCACCAAAAGTGCACCTGTCTTTCGAATTTGTGAACTCTTTGATACACATCATTCCCATTGAAAGATCAATACAGTTTGTATTTTTACTTAAAATTAAATTTTTTTACTTAAAATTAAATTAATATGAAAAAAATTAGCACATTACTATTGTTTATTGCAATTTTCCAATTCGGATTTGGACAAATATTTATATCAGAAGACTTTGGCAGCGGAACATGGCCACCTGCAGGATGGGTAAATGAAAACCCACAACTTTGGGAACATAGCAACACAAGCTGGGCTGGAGGCATCTCACCTGAGGCTGAGCACTGGGTTGACAGCTGGTCACAAGAAGCAAAACTTATCTCACCAGTAATAGATTTAACAGGCTATGCTTCCGTAAACCTAACATTTTCACATTTTTTATCACATAGTTTTGGAACATATTATCTTAAAGCATCTACTCGTTCTGGAGCAGGGGATTGGAATGATGTATGGATTTATACTGCAAATGAAGACATTCCGGCAACTGAAATAACCATTTCAATTTCTAATGAAGATGTTGGCCAAAGTGATTTTCAGTTTGCTTTCCATGATATGGGTGGACCCGGCCCAACTATTGACTTTTGGTATATTGATAATGTGTGTCTCTCCTATGCTCCCGAGCTTGATTGTTCAATGAAATCCTTTTCAACCAAGGAATTTATAAGCGATGTAGCATCAATAAGCGGAACATTACAAAACCTCGGAAGTGAAGTTGTCAACTCAGTAGGAGTTAACTGGCAGATTGAGGATGGTGAAACATTTTACTCAGAATTTGCCGGATTAAATCTTCAATACTCAGAGTATTATGATTTCGATTGTGACCAGCTTTTTGATTTTCCGATGGGAGATTATATGGTAGAATTATGGATTGACAATATAAATGGTCAAGCCGATGGAAATCAATCCAACGATTCTATTAATAAGCTTATTCATGTGGTGTCAAACACAACTTATAAGAGACCATGTTTTGAAGATTTTACAGGTTCAACCTGCGGGCCGTGTGCGACATTAAACCTTTTGTTACTTCCCTGGGTTGAAGAGCATTTTGATGAAATCACACTCATAAAATACCCCGTAGACTGGCCATATTCAGGAGATCCTTATTACACACTAGAAGTGGGGAACAGGGTTGAACTTTATAATGTTATAGCTGCGCCTTCTGTTTATGTAAACGGGATTTATGTGGGCTGGCAATTTGAATATATCCCTCCAGCTTATGAAGAAGCTATTGAATCGCCGGCTGTTTTTGATATTGCTTCTGCTTTTTCACTAACTGGGACAGAAATGGCTATAAATACAAGCATACTACCCTATGCTGATTTTGAGGATATGACAGTTCATGTTATTGTTTTTGAGTTCATAACGGAGGGAAATATTGGGAGTAATGGTGAAACCGAATTTCACCATGTAATGATGAAAATGGTTCCTGACGATCAAGGAACAACTGTTAATTTTAGTGACCGAGTACCATATATTTTAAACCAAACAATTGATCTTTCAGAAACTTTTATAGAAGAATTCGATGATTTGGGTGTTTTAGTGTTAATTCAAAAAACCGAAACTCTTGAAATTTATCAATCGGATTATTCTATTGAAAATGGGACTTTCAATAATTCAGCCGGTTTGATGGATTTAAAGGTTGACGGAATTACAGTAAATGGGTTTTCTTCAAATATTTTCGAATACAATATTGAGCTGCCAACTAATACAACAGAGGTTCCATTGGTTACTGCCGAAACTATCGACGATAATGCAATTGCTGTTATTGTTGATACATATGAGTTACCCGGTACAACAAGTATTGATGTATTCGCCGAAGATTTGTCAACGCAAAATACTTATTTGATCAACTTTACACTTGCAACCGGAATGGAAGAATCTATGAATCCTTCAATAAATTTATATCCAAATCCAAGCAATGGAATAGTTTATTTATCAGGCGATAAAGCAAAAAGTATTATTGTTTTCAACCTAATTGGAAATAGCGTTTTTGAATTGAACGAAGCAATTTCAAAAATAGATATGAATGCTTTGAATGATGGGATTTATATTATACAAATTAAAATGGATAACGGTTTTATTATCAACAAGAAAGTAAGTTTGATCAAATAG
This sequence comes from Bacteroidota bacterium, assembly GCA_013203545.1. GTDB lineage: Bacteria > Bacteroidota > Bacteroidia > Bacteroidales > 4484-276 > JABMQA01. The sequence continues at coordinate 2,879 of JABMQA010001123.1, read as the reverse complement.
AAAATTGTTAATACGTAAAATTCAGTAAAAAGAGGTCGACATAATAAAACAAATTGATTAGTCGGTTTTTTGCCACTATTAGATTTTTACCAATTATAAAAAGAAAATTGCCACAGATTCACAGATTTGGCAGAAACATTTATTAATAATCTGTGAATCTGTGGCATTTTTATATCTTTCTATTAAGACCTCGTCATTTCCCTTTATCCAAATTTTTTTGTGGTACGAAAGGGTATAATCAGTTAAAACAATTATATAAACATAATAAAGCACTAAAAAAAATAATAGTTTCTATTGATAAAACGAAAAATGAGAATAAAAACAAAATAAAAAACTTGTGTTGTTTTAATTAGAAATTAACGGATAAAGTTTCCAGTTATGGTATAATTATCTGATGGAAGCATATGATGCAATTTGGGGTCTGTGTTTCTTCAGGTAGCATATTATACCTAATATTCTGGTATTTGGCCAATAAAAATTATCGGGTGAAAATTGAACAGAAAATTTGCAGAAGGAATCTTTTCATTGTCCTCAAAATAATATTTCTGTAAGTCATAGATATTAAAACCTCCATAAATAATTATAAAGCCGCCTAATATTTTCCGAACAATTTTTTGGGGAAATCAGATTCCTTACATGGGCATAAAAAAGCCCGATACCTCAACTGAAGGATCGGGGCTAAAATTAATTAACTAAATCTAAATTTATTCAATCACCAGCTTCCTGGTAATTACTTTATCATGAAAGAATACTTTTAAGAAATAAATGCCGGGTTCGAAATCCGATACAATGAAGTTAACTGATTTTTGGCTCGCTTTGTATTGTTTTACAAGCTGACCAACCTGGTTATAAATTTCCAGATTTTCTATTATTGAACCATGTTTTATATTAACCCGGTCATTTGCCGGATTTGGATAAACTTCCAGTTTAGCAACATTGGTTTGATTAATCCCAACTATTTCGGTCATCATTTTACTGGTTCCCTGGTAAATTTCCTTTGTATCCATATTTTGGAGGAAAACCACAACTTCACAGTTTTCAAAAATATAGTCATCTTCAAGGGTAACGGTTGTATTAATCTCATGTAAAGTCTGGCTTGAAAAATCCAGTGCATGACCAACTGTAGCATCAGGCCATACTGACCGGGCAACAAAGACCTGGTCAGTTTCGCCGGGTACGATAAGGTCTGTTTCAGTCAAAACAACAAAGGCGGCAAGGTTCTCCTCGTTTGTGCCCTCCAAAATTTCAAATGAAGCCCAAACATTGTAATCTGTAGCATCAACATTTGAGATTTCCATATCGATTTCAAAGTTAACCGGAGTATTCATTCTTTGTTCAAAAACAGGTAGATAATACGGGTAACTGGTAGGATCATAACCTCCAATAACTTCTTCAATACCATCAAATTCTGCGGTAGGGTAACCTGTTATACCATAAAAATTGATTCTATCAGATGCTCCTGGGAATTCTAAAAAGTCTCCTGAGTGCCATGCTATTGCAGCAAGGGTTGTAGGAAATTCTTGATGCAGCTCGTGCATACCGAGTTCTGCAAATGGACAATAGCCTCACCACAGGCCTGTAACCAATTCCATGACCACTTTCTGTCGGGCATCTTCTGATACTGTAACCAGCATATCCTCACAATCATTATCCGGATTTTCATCAGTGGATAGATCTGTACAAACCTCAACTGTATGTTGTGCTATTGAATTTGTCCAGGTATCGAATTCTATCATTAATGTATCCTGACCTGGCAAATCTACTATTTCAACTGTAGATGAATAACCATCACTGATTTCCATCGTTACCGGGAATGATACCATTTCAAAACCATAATTTACAATGGTAGCTTTTGGAACAACGTCCCCTAGCATCATGGTAGAAAACATATTAATTACCTCCACACCTACATCGTAGGTGATGGTAGCTATTTCTGCTGTCATACAGTCATTATCAGGAATTTCATCTCCAGTTAGTTCTGTACAAACTTCAATACTATAGTTTCCTGTAGGAGCATTCCATGTATCAAATTCAACTTGAATTTCATCACCAAGTGCCAGATCAGTTACCTGAACCGTTGATGAATAACCAGTTGCGTCAACTGTCATCGTTACCGGGAAGCTAATGGTTTCAACACCCATATTTTTTACAGTTGCTAATGGAGTAACATCTCCGGCTGGGAGTAATGGATCAATATCTATGGATATAGTACCAGCATTTAAATCTATGGGATCTCCGGTTAAAATAATAGTATAGTCTTCCCATTCTCCATATCCAAGGGTAGCACATGGATCAGGTGAAGAAGGATAATACCAGCTAGCACCAATACGCATGGTAGTTGTACCGGGCATTCCGTTGCCAGGAATGGTGATATCCACATCAGACAAGACACCAGGATCAGCCATTTGAAAATCTGTTAGAACTCTTTCCCATTCTTCGAACTCATAATCCTGGTCAAAATCGATCCACATACTGGCAAAGTTACTTGCATAACCAGAGGCCATGGTTGCAGTATATACATACCCAATTTCAACTTCAGCTGTCATATTGGTAAATACACCGTAGCCATTGTCACTACATCCACTTCCATAATTTTCTATACCGGCCCAGGCAAAATCTTCAAAGCCATCACCTCCGGTACAGTTGGCAGAAGGAATACAATAGGAGTCTTCAGGATATACAATAAAGTTATGACTTATCTGGTCATTATCAGGATTTTCATCTCCCGCTAATTCTGTTGTTACTGTAGCTGTCCAGGTTGTACCTTCAACAGCCACCCAGTTATCAAAATCAACCTGTGCCTGATTGCCGAATTCCAGACCAGAAACAGTCTGCGTATTTTCAAAAACAATACTTTCTCCATCATCGATTTCGAGTTT
>JABMQA010001122.1 GCA_013203545.1 Bacteroidota bacterium | reverse complement strand
TGAAAGGATTTGGATAATTTTGATGCAGATAGGGTAAAGGGGAGATTTCGGCTGCTGGGTTGTTTTCAATCCCTACCGTAAAATCCCAATCCATCACATTGGCCCAGATGTTAAAGCCCATTTGTCCGTCTCGGTTATCCTGCCATGCTGTGAAAATCAAAGATTCGCCCAGGGTTACAGCAGGAAAGGTCTGGTCTAACTGGCCTGTGTTGGAAATCATGTAATTATTGCCGAAGGGAGTACCATCGGCTAAATATCTTTGTGCATAAACATCATCGTTGCCGTTTCGCCTGTCTGTCCAGGAAATGATGAAATTACCGTTTGGAGCAACAGAAATGCATGGAAATGATTGTTGGGTGAAACTACTGTCGGTGTTTACCAGGAAATTCTCATCAATCGGTGAACCTGCGTTTGAATAGCGCTGGCCGTAGATGTCGCTGTCACCATTGCGCTGGTCGGACCAGGCTATGATGAAATTGCCGGCCGGATCGGAGGCTATTGTTGGATTAAACTGAAATTCGCTGTACTGGGAACCTTCTGCCCTCACATTTCCGCCCAATGGCGTTCCATCGCCGGCATATCGCTGAAAGAATATATCATACTCATTGTAGCGGTTGTCCTCCCATGCAATGATAAAATTACCGGCTGAATCCACAGTGATGGCAGGATCCATCTGAAAGCTAAACCCTGTTTCGTTATTCACCATAAAGTTCTCACCCAAAGGTGATCCGTCAGCTGCGTACATCTGTGCATAAACATCAGGTTCGTAACTTTTGCTTCCCTGAGGATTGCTCCACAGGGAATGGTTCCCGTTTTTATGGATTTCTCCGGGAGCATCCTTAAAACTACCCTCGTCACTGTCCGACCAGGTAATGATAAAATCCCCGTTTCGTTTACAGGCAACTTTGGGTGTCCAATGCATAGCGGACCCGATATTGTTTACTTTAAAATTGGCGCCCTGGGGAGTGCCATCGGAGGAAAAACGCTGGGCATAAATATTGCTGAGATCGCCACTGCGAAAGTCGGACCAGCATATTACATAGTTTCCTGCTCCGTCAGTTGCAATCGACGGGCTCCATTGAAGGACATATTCAATGCCATCATTTACCCTGTAATTGTCACCAAGCGCTGTGCCGTCAGCTGAAAATCGCTGAACATAAATTTCATCAACATAATTCCGGCTGTCCTACCAGGTAATTATAAAACTATTATTTGCACCGAGAGCTAGAGATGGCTGGCATTGATTCCCGCTCTCAAGGTTATCATTCACCTTAAAATTGTTACCTGAAGCAACTCCATTGGATGCATAAGATTGGGCAAAAATATTCCCTAAAAATCCCAGCCGGTGGTCATCCCATGTAATGGTAAAATTTCCATTTGGGGCCATGTAAACATCCGTGGTGTATTCATAGGTAATAAAACTTTCGTCGTTTACAAGGAAGCTGCTCCCAACAGGAACACCATCCGCTGAAAACCGGCGTGCATACACATCAGAATGGCCGTTTCTGTTGTCTTCCCAACTAATTACAAACTTCCCTTCTGAATTGATCGATACGGAGGGATTCTGTTGATCATCGGGACCTGGATCATCGCTTACCATGAAATTGTCTCCCACCAATGATCCGTCGGCCAAATAACGTTGTGCCCAAATGTCGCGGTTGCCATTGCGCCTGTCTTCCCAACTTATAATTATTTTACCGCTTGTGGAAACAGAAATGTCAGGCTGCTCCGGAAAGGAATTCCCCGGATCATCATTCACCCTGAAATTATTTCCCAGCGGCGTACCGTCAGCCGAAAACCGTTGTGCATAAATATCCTTGTCCTGGTACGAATTTCGTCTGTCAATCCACACAATTACAAAGTTCCCATACGGATCAACACCAACAGAAGGGCGTTCCTGCCAGGTTGAAACACTGTCGTCATTGACCCTGAAGTTTGTGCCTGATGGCGTACCGTCATTCAAATAGATCTGTGCGTAAATATCGAAATCGCTACCATTGCGCCTGTCTTTCCAGGTAACGATATAGTTACCGCTGGCATCGCCGGCTATTGCGCATTCGGATTGCTCCGATCCATCCGGGCTGGCATTTTCGTTCACCTGAAAGTCGGGGATGGGTTGTGCGATGAGCAGCGTGCTGAATAGAAAGGTAAGTGTAAGGGTGATAAGAATGTGTAATTTGTTTTTCATAGTGAATCCTTTTTTTTGGGATGGGAAGTTTATTAGATGGGGGTGAGGTGATTCTTGTGATTGTTTGTGAGAGTAAAAACTATTCTCCCGATTAGGTCATTACATACCGGAACTGTTGAGATGTTAAAAATGTTTCGTTAAATCATAACAGCAAACATTCCTCTCAGTAATAATGGTAAACCGGGTGCAAGGATTAATCCTTTTTATTGCAATTCCTTATTTAAGTATTTTTATGTTCTTAATATCTACCGTCACAGAATTATTAGAGGAACCACCAGGAAATACAAACTCGGGTACCACATATACTTTTGTTAAATCACACGTGACAAAATCTGAAAGTGTGAATTCATAGACTTTCCAATCTTGAGTTAAATAAACAGTTTTTTTAGTTTCTGTGCCATCATCTGGATCATCTTTGTCTTTTATTCCAATTCGCACGCCTTCCATACCTGTGGTACCTTTCATTTCGATTGAAAATTTTGTACATGCAGAGATATCTATCCATGGTCTTGGCGGATCTTTAGGATCGCCACCAACAGTAATAAATACTGCTCCCCATTCCAAACCACCTGGGTAATGTATACCTATACTCGCGGTGTCTTGTTGTATCCAATTAGCTAGATTTTGTGAATCGTCAACTCCTAATCCAAACCCAGTAGTAGAAACTATTTGTCCATTTAACAACACATCATAATTATCAATAATAATGTGTTCTGGTTCATTTGGCCCAACTGGATCTTCTTTATTGCAATTTAGACCAAAAGACATGATAATGAGAATTAAAAAAAAGTAAAAAGCAACTTGTTTTTTCATAATACACCTCCATTTATTTTACCACCAATTTATTGTATAATTAATTCCGGCACGTAAATCATATTTAGGAATATAAGTTGGAGCCTTGTCATCAAAATAATTTAGAATCCTTATATACTCTAAATACAGTCTAAGTCCTTTAATAAAAACATTCATCCTTGATCCATTCCATCTAAATGGCATAAAGCGAATTCCGCCCCCTATCAAAATCCGATTTTGCCAAAATTCGTATCGTTGAGTTAATGCAAATTCTCCTGTAAAATAGGGCATTATACAAACTTCGTTTTTTGGAAATATTTTAACACCCATTTTCGGAACAATTGCAAATACCCAGCTGTTATAATCTTTGACAAAAAAATTAGTCTTTCGCCAAGAAACATCTGCCCATAATTCAGTCCAAAAAAAATTAGTATTGTAAAGATTATATTCTTTGTAAAACTCCATACCATATCTAAAATCTGTCTTTGGTCTCCAACTCCAATTTTTTTGATATTGGAGGTATTCAGTATTTAGAAACAGAGTATAAAACCTTAATTCTTTTATCCAACGTAATAGGGATCTTTCAAGAAAATTCATTTTACTAAAAGGGCGCCATTCTATGCCTATTCCGTAATCAAAGCGATCTTCCCAATCAATTTTTTTTAACAACTTCAATGCACCTGGAAAAAAAGGGTCTGGAATTGGGAAGGAAAAGTCGAATAATTTAGAAAATCGTGGAAATATTAGTCTTGTTTCGTTTGACAATACTACTCCATCATAATTCGATTCAAAAAAATTTGTGTTTCTTGAGGAAATATCTCCAAAAAATTGCACAAGATGAAAGTCAGATTCTAAAATATTTGGAAGGGAATTATTCGGCTTAGGAGTATTTTCTGTCTTTAATTCATATTGTATATCATCAAGATAAAATTTGATTGTTTTCAGTTTTGGATTTTTATCTTGAGTAGACACACAACAGAAACCTCCAATAATATCAGATAAATCTTGATCAGGTAAGTCAATCACATATTTTTTCCAATCCTTATCTAATTTAATCCATTTCGTTTCAACTGGTTTTGTCCTTGTTTTTATTCCTTTGACTTTGAATTGTACTTTTTCAGCGCCTTGTTCGCCTCGGGCGTAAAATGTTAAAACGATTGGGAGATTATCAGATATATTCATTTTTTCATAAATGTTTACACCAGGTAAATCTTTCCATTCCAGATTTACATTTTCTTCAATTTCAAAATCATAGTTTGGTAACCAATAAATCCCGCACCATTTTTCCTTGCCACCAAATGAAAATGTAATTTTTGTTGACATTCTTCCATTTTTAGGATTGCACCTATCACATTCATACATGGAAATTTTGTCAAAATCTCCCATAAAGCGAGGAAAAAAATAATGATATGTAGAATATTTTGAAAGGAGCCCGCTAATTTTTGAATATTTTTCATCTATGAAATAATTATATGTATCTTCTTTATCAATCTTGGGTTTTTCATATTTTATTGTTGGTTTTAATACGGAATCTAAAAAGGTTGATTGATCGAAAAATTCCATATTTTGAAATTTCTTTAATCTGAACAGAAGAGCATTACTAATATTATTGTGCTTGCAAATTCTTTTAATAGATTCATCAGTAAGTTTAAAACTTTTTCTATTTCTTGGCCATTCAGAAGATATTTGATATCTATTTGGAATTTCTTCTTGCGATGAAATTGATGGAGGAAGGTCAATATTATCCATTGGAATTAAGTATGATGGTATTAAGACACCAAAAAAATTATACTTTGCTGTTCGGTCGGAATAACTATAACCCCAATGTTGACCAAGTAAACCTTCTTCAATTTTCCATAATTCATTAAAAGCATCAAAATACATAAAATCAATATTTTCCTGATCAGCTAAGCTAAGAAATTCTTGTAAGTATTTTCTTTGATTAGAAAAAGTTGGGATTGCCTCACCTTGTTGCTCCCCTCGTGAAGGCCATCCTGTTTCACCTATAATAATTGATTTGTTTTGATCATTAAAATCTCTTTTTATTTTTTCCTCAAATTCCTTAAAAGTTTTTATAGTTAATTTGGAAGCATTTTTTATTGAGATTTTTGCATTCGTATCATAATAAGCATCCCAGAAAGGATAAATATGTATCATCAATATATCTATCATATTAATAATTGGGGTAAAATTTGAATCATTGGCAAAATAAGCAATTTCAGCAGTTGAAATTGGTATATTTGAATTTTCAAGATTTGCTTTGATTTTTGTAATACAATTAAGAAGATACTTTATTGCATCAGGTTCATCGTTATGTCTCAAGAAATATTCATTCCCAACAATAATTCCATCCAAATCTACCGTATCTGCTAAAGCAATTACTGCTTTTATTTCTTCAGCATCTGTCTTAGCATTTTCAAAATTTCCGTCTATTGATACCCCAGCATAAACCTTCAATCCAAGTGATTTGGCAATTGCAGGTATTTTGCCATGAATACCTATTGAACTATAAGTTCGAATAGCGGTGCATGTATGTGACAATCGAAATAAATCTTCTTTTACATTATCAATAGTAGGTTGTTGAAGCTCATTTCCGCCAGGATATTGACAATCTCGATAAGGACTATATCCAATTCCTTTCATATTAATAGGATATTCAAAAAGCAATAATTCAATACGACTTATATCCCATGCTGTCTTATCAGGAATAATAATGGTAAAGGAATGAGTCCCTTTATTTCTTAATACAACAGTTGTTTGTATAGGCTCATGTTCAGCAGCATAAAAATCCTTATTGTTTGATCCACATATTTCTGTTCTTTTAGACCAGATTGTTTGCCCATCAAATTGAATAATTATTTTTTTATCTTTTTCCGATGAGTGCAAACCTTTACCATCCCTATCCGGCCAGGAAATTCTAAGTACACCAATTATTGGTAATGATTCTCTTTTTAGATCAAACTGAATTTTGGCAGTTGCGCCATGCCAGTCTTTTGGACAACAAGATTTAGGATTTGCTCCGAGGATAACACTACCATCAGGCATATTATTTACCCAAGTGTTAGAGCAATAATCAATTGAATTACTTCTCGTAGTAAAATCACCTTTGAGAATCATTTTTTCTGGAATAAACGTAATCTGTTGTGCTGAGCATGAATTTGATAAAATATGAGCAAATTGTGTCCACAAAAAAAATAGGAAAATTATGAAGAAATTAATTTGGTATCTCACAACTATCTCTTGATTTATTGTAATATGTTATAAGTGAACTTACTAATCACCCAACAGCCATCACTATTTTTTTTAAAAATCCACTCATTTGTACCTGGACTGTTATTGTAGTCGAAAGTGATTTGTGATTTTATATTTGTGTATTTACCTTTACTTGCACTCGTGAATATGGCGTTTTGCGTGCCTATATCAATTCGATTTATTGCATAATTAACAGCATCAGTATATATGAATTCTTTAAAATTTTTACTATAATATGCTATTGGATCGTTCCATTGTTTTCCTATTAAGGCATCTTTAATAATTGCATCTGGAGCAAAAATAGCTTTTATAGTAGAAATATCTCCGGTGTTTACTGCCTCGCTTTCAGCTTCTATTAATCTTTTCATTGTTCCTTCATAAGCACTAATCTGGTATGGGCAATTTGTAATTTGTACGGATGGAATGTAAAAATTCAAAAAAATTAAACCGCCTATAAGTGTAAGAAAAACTACAATATTGATTATTATCCTTGGTAATATTTTTACATCACGCTTTGTAATTTTAATTAAACCCCACAGTACACTGATTTCCGAATTAGGCTTGGCGTCATAAAAAGCTAATAAATATAAATAAAAGAAGAAAGTAATTAAGATAATGATTGCCCAAAACCCAAATTGTTCAATAAATTTTGCTACTATTTCATCTACCATTTTTATATTTCCTTATTTGGTTAAAAAAATGAATACGTTGATACTATATTAAGTAAATTGTTTTTACTTCTCATGGATATTTGTATTACAAAAAATATTAATAGACATATTAGACTAACATATTAGTAAGCTGTAACGCTCCAATTAATAAACTATCCACTTCATTTGTAGCTCTCTCATGGATACAGCTTCGCCACATCAGTCCCACAAAATTACATATGAAAAGGCATTTGTATAGAGACTTTCAAAATTTCAAAACTTTTAATCGTTGTTATGCTTTCTAAATCTCCACAAATAATTGTTTCAAAGATAAAAAAATATTTTCAATGTAAAACAACCATCCCCCTCACTTCCTCAAATCCTCCAACTTCCCCAAAAGAATCCGCTACCATCCTTACAAAATAAACCCCACCCGGCAAATCCCCAGCGTTAAACTCCAATTTAAGTGAACCAGAGGACATTGGTTTATTGAGCAGGGTTTCTACCTTTTGCCCAAAATGATTGAAGATTTCGATTTTAGCGTTTGCCGGTGAGGGCAGGTCAAATGTTATGCATGTTGAGGTGCTGAAGGGATTGGGATAGTTTTGATGAAGAAAGGGCAATTGAGGTGATTCGGAAAACTGGTCATCTTCAATCCCAACCCAGGAATCCCAATCCATTACATTGGCCCAGATGTCGTACCCGTATTGACCGGTGCGGTTATCCTGCCAGGTGGCAAAAATCCTGTTATTATTCAAAACGACAGAAGGGCAGGTTTGTCTCATCTCATTGGTATTGGTAATGCAATAATTATTACCGTAAGGCATACCGTCACTCAAATATCGCTGTGCAAACACATCGTAGCTGCCATTGCGCAGGTCGAGCCAGTTGACGATAAAATTCCCATTTCCTTCTGCCGAAATACATGCATAATATTGATGGGAATCCCCAATATCGGTATTTACGCGGAAATTGCTTCCCACTGCATTTCCATTGCTTAAATAGCGTTGGGCATAAATATCATAATCGCCATTGCGTTTATCGGACCAGCTAATGATGAAGTTTCCAACAGCATCTGATGCAATAGATGGCCCTTTTTGATAGTCACTAAATACACTATCTTCAACTTTAATGTTGTTTCCAAGGGCTGAGCCATCGCAGGCATAGCGTTGAAAATAAATATCCCAGTCACCGTTGCGCTCATCCTCCCACGCAATGACGAAATTTCCGCTCTCATCAATAGAAATTGCAGGGTATTGCTGGTAAGTGTTTCCTCCATCATCATTCACTTTAAAGTTTTCACCAATGGCGGTGCCATCGCCCGAAAATCGCTGGGCTCAAACATCAGGTTCAGTGCCTTTCTTATCAGAAATTCCTTCTATCAAATCCCTGTCATTCAAATTGTGATGTCGAATTCTATCCAGACCGCCATCTTCGGTATCAACCCAGGCGATAATAAAATTCCCGTTTGCATCTGCTGCTACAACCGGTGACCAATGAAGGTTATATCTTGACGTGTCGTCATTCACTTTGAAATTGTTTCCCAATGTTGCACCCTCACTTGTAAAACGCTGTGCATAGACTTCATCACCATCATTTCGAGTGTCAAGCCAAACTATTATAAAGTTTTCGCTGCCATCAACTGCTATTGAAGGCCACTGTTGATTCTCACTGCCTTCATCATCGTTCACTTTTGTATTTTCTCCCGTAGCCGTTCCATCACTCAAATAAGACTGGGCATAAATATCACCTTTGAATCCATTTCGTTGGTCATCCCAGGCGATCATAAAATTCCCAGCATTGTCCATCGCCAGGTCAGCATTATACTCATATAAATTTGCAATTGATTCATTCACCCTAAAATTATCACCGATTGGATTTCCATTGTTGAGGAAACGTTGGGCGTAAACATCGGAGTTTTCATTACGGTCATCCTGCCAGCTTACTGCAAAATTCCCGGCCAGGTCACATGAAATCGATGCATTCCGCTGATCGGTATCGGGCGTGTTATCATTTATTTTGAAATTATCCCCCAGTGTAGTACCATCGTCCAAATAACGCTGGGCATAAATATCCCATTCTCCGTTACGTTCGTCTTCCCATACTATGATAAAGTTTCCGTTTTCTTCGATGCATATATCGGGGCGTAGCTGCATGAAATAGCCTGCATCATCATTTACTAAAAAGTTATTTCCAATGGGCAAGCCATCAGCCAAAAAACGTTGGGCGTAAATTTCATAATCATCGTAGTATCTTTTATCCACCCATGAAACAATAAAATTTCCATTTTTATCGCAACTACAGTTTGGCCAGTATTGGAATTCAGTTCCGGTATCATCATTGATTTTAAAATTTTCGCCTAAAGCGGTTCCATCAGACGCATAGCGCTGGCCCCAGATATCAAAATCGCCGCTTTTTTCGTCTGCCCATACAATCACAAAATTCCCACAACTGTCGATGGCGATGCTGGGGTGTGCCTGCTCTTCATTTCCCGGTTCTTCATTCACCTTAAAATTTTCCCCAAGGGCGGTGCCATTGTTCGAAAATCGTTGCGCATATATGTTCCACTCTCCATTTCTTTTGTCAGCCCAGGTGATCACAAAATTCAAATTGGGATCAACAGCAAGCTGCGGGCCGTATTGTGAAGCAGTCCCTCCATCATTACTCACTTTAAAGTTTTCACCAAAAGGTATGCTGTCGTTCAGGTAAATTTGGGCATAGATATCGA
>JABMQA010001121.1 GCA_013203545.1 Bacteroidota bacterium | reverse complement strand
TTGCCGCAATTATTGTTTCCTGCTCAAAACAAGAGCCAACGGAGCTGAACAGTTCCCCACCCGAAATCTCCCAATCCGCTGACGACATCCTGATCGGAAACAAAATCAGGGCGTTTAAGCAGGAATTAACCAACCTGCGTGAGAATCCAAAGATGAAAAGCGGTGAAACCATGCAGGTTGACAGTGTTGTGTGGTACTGTAAAGCTGCACTAAATTACACTTATGCCAGAGCAGGTGTACCGTTTGATAAGATTTCCTGTGACTCTGCCACCATAACAATCCCATCATCAAACGGAAAAGTGCAGATTTCAGATTTACCATCAATTTATCAACAGTTTCACGACAGTCTAGGTGCGAAATTCCATGCTGTTCAATCAGAAGATAAAAACCTTGTGATGGTTAACCTGACAATTGAAGAGTCCTTTGAAACCGGAACAGATGTAACACTATATGCCGCAACAAGCGAAGGCACACCAGTGACTTATGGTTATGGTTTGTTTGGGGCTGAAGATTATTGGTATTGGGGCGGTGGCCTTGGAAAATGTGACATCTATCAAGGACAATATTGGGGGCAGGATGCTACTACTGAATTACAGTATAAAATCAACCATCCAATTTCAACATATCCACCTGGGACGTACTTTATACCAGATACATATACCGATTGGATTTATACATGGAATTATGAAGACCCAAATAGCCCAAATGGGTACTATAGATTATTTTTATGGGAAGGATTATGGCAACCACAGGAGGAACCTTGTTTATCTCCAGATGAATTGAATTATTATTTGTATGATGGAGTAGAATACATTATGGAGGATTATAAGCCTGCTGGAAAATATCTTACTTTTGGTCAAGTTACCTGGGATATTTCAGTTGGAATGACTTGGATATACACTCATGCCGTCAAATTCACTTATGGTGAAATGCACAATTCCGGAAACCCTTCTGAGGATTTATAAAAATGACATTATTAAAGCCCTTGCTTCTTCACTTGGAATAGCAAGGGCTTTAGCTAAACAGAATACTTATGAAAAAAATTCATTTACTGTATTTATCATTTGCCATATCCATTACATCATTATACTGCCAAAATTCATTCGAGCTAAGAATTGCATCTGATTTTGATGATTGTGCAACTGATGTAATTCAGGATGCAAGCGAAAATTACTTTTTCATTGGAAGCATTACCGACAATTTCCAATACCTATCAAACGGAATTATCTACAAAATTGATCAGGAAGGAAATATCATCAATAATATTGAAATCAAAAAAGAGGACACTCTGGTATATCTTAACGTTTTAGATACAATCAATGGAAAAATGGTTGCATGTGGTAGAATTATGGAATTAATCCAATCAGAATATTTTTCAAGCATTTACATTGTATTTTTTAATTCTGATTTACAGATATTATCTGAGAAAATCATTCCACGACCTAAAGAATATTCACTGGTTTATAGCCGTATGATGAAAATTGATGATAACAATATTTATGTATGTGGAGGTGCACGGCACTTGGATTACCAAAATTACTATTATGACGTATTCCTATACAAACTTGATGCAATGGGAGATATTATCAACAATAATTTTACACTTCAATCAGGAACGCAATTTATCGAAGGTTATTTAAAACTACTAGAAAATGAAGGACATTACATTTTTTCAACTGGTGTATGGAATAGCCCGCCAGGGCAGGCATATACCTATATTGCTATGTATGACACAGAACTGAACTGGATTGATACCGATACATTGCCTGGCAACTTAATCCATGATAATTACGCAATGAATCTACCGGATGGCAGCTATCTTGTCTCCGCAAGGCAATGGTATGACACAAGTCCTGGGATTGGTGGAGGAGAAGAAATGCGTTGTGTTTTATATAATATGCAACACCCAAATGTACCAATTAAATCTTATGAATACCATATGGGTACCGATACTTTATCAATGCCTGCCGTACTAAGAAGTTTCGATACAACAAATACCGGTGCAATTTACTTTTCTGGAACCGCA
>JABMQA010001120.1 GCA_013203545.1 Bacteroidota bacterium | reverse complement strand
GGACATTGCCTATGTTTAAATGTGATATTTTATAAAAATCTGGATTTTAAATGACTGATATTCCTAAACATATGAAGTCCGAAACTTTAGTTAATAATATTTGCAAAAGCGATTTTAAAATAATTCCTTAACATAATGCCTGGTTTTTAGATTTCTTATTTGATAAGCTTTAAGTGTATTAATTCACATTCTCTATAATTACCTGCCCGTCGAACAAATTAATTATTCGATGGGCATGGCTTGCATCGCAGTCGCTGTGGGTAACCATCATTATGGTGGCACCCTCCTGGTTTAGTTCAGATAACAGGTTCATCACTTGAATGCCATTTTTTGAATCGAGGTTTCCAGTGGGTTCATCGGCAAGGATAAGACCGGGATTGGCAATAACGGCACGGGCAATAGCAACACGTTGCTGTTGCCCGCCTGAAAGTTGTTGGGGAAAATGTTTTGCCCTGTGGCCAATTTTCATGCGCATTAATACATCATTAACCATTTTACGCCGCGTGGAGGCTTTCATTTTCAGGTAGACCAAAGGAAGTTCAACATTATCATAAATATTCAGCTCGTCAATCAGGTTGAAGCTCTGAAATATAAAACCAATATTCCCTCTACGAAATTGAGTACGATCCCTTTCTTTCACATGGGTAATATCAGTTCCCTTGAAATTATAGGTGCCATCACTGGGACTATCCATCAGACCAACAATATTGAGCAGTGTTGATTTTCCGCACCCGGAAGGCCCCATCACAGCCACAAACTCACCCTTTTTTACATGAATATTTACATTGTTCAGGGCAAGCGTTTCGACCTCTTCGGTGCTAAATACCTTTGTTAAATTTTCTGTTTTTATCATTTTATTTTCTGTTATACGGTTATGGAAATTACATTTTTAAAATTCTAACCCTTAACATTCTTTCTAATTTAAAACAATCCTTTCATTTTCCCCAAAGCTCTCATAGCCTGAAACAATGACTTTTCCGCTTCTTCTAAACCTATTGTCAAGCCTGATGCCACAAATCATAAAATACAGTTATCCTGATATATAGAACCCTGGTGGAGCTAAATATTACAAAATATGTGTAAAGTAATCTTACAGTAGGTGTTCTGTTAATTTACAGATTTTAACCGACAGAGCCAACCGCTCAGCCCGATTGCCAGGTTCACAATACAGCGACTTGCAAAGATCGTGAGGTGAGATTCCTGTTTTTGAAAACAGTATTATTTGGTATTCCTGAAATTAAAGTCTCATTGGCTTAAATCAATTCGTTTATCGTTTCAAAAGCATATTGAATGAGTCTTTTGGCTCGGGTAAAAAATGGAGCATCAAGTGGCCTGAATGGCAATTTGTTGGCTTGAAAACTATCAAGCACAATTATTTTTCGATCTCTATCAACACGAGTAAGCATATTCCCATCATAGCAGGATCCAAATTGAGCATAGTCTTCCCCTGAAAAGTATACAAAACTGGCACCAACAAATGTGTCGGATGGATTGGTATACTCCGTATAAAATCTATTTGCAGGTAATCAGTTCCGTTTTTTTCCACCAGGTAAATTTTTACCAACCAAAATGAATCAAGTAAAACGATAACGAACATTATTAGCAAATACGTTTTCTTCATTGTAATCATTTTTAATTTATTTATCGAGTTGTATTTTTATTTAAATCAAACTGTTTTCCTTGATGCTGGTTGAATAAAAAAGGTCTAAATCTTCATCTTTGTCAATATCGTTTAGCCACAAACCAAAGACCCTTCCTTCAAATTCCAATATTCGTTGTTGGGTAAACTGATTGTTTCCATTGTTTAACCAAATCGTTTTTCCAAAAACAATATCCATTTGACCATTTAAATCAATGTCACCTACGGCCATTGCTGAATTTTTAGTGAGATTGTTAGTGGCCTCAGAAAATACCCCTGAACCATCTTTATTTAAATCGTCAAATGCCACATCCCATACTCTCCCTTCTGTAATCAACTGTTTATGACTAAAAATTTGTTGTTGGGCAATCGTTAATGCACTTTGAAAAATTGACAAACAAAATACTACAATGCTCAATCTTGATTTGTGTTTCATCTTGTCTGTATTCAACATTTAATTCTTTTTGCTTTTGTTTTGCAACCCTGATCATCTCGGGTGAAATATCAATTGCAGTAATAGAAGATACTTTTGAGAAAATAGAAAACGGGATAATTCCTGTACCTGTTCCAATTTCAAGCAAATCGAGATTTTTATTTAACTCTGAATCTATGTTTTTAAGAATTGATTGGTAAGTTTTAGACTGTGTTTTTGCTATAAATAAATCATATTTATCAGCTGTAACCAGAAAACCAATCCCAAAATTTCTTCTCTTTATGCTGTCGGTTTTTCATATTGTTTTGTACATCAATTGCCTTTTTCCATCATTATTGCAACTTTTATTTACCTTCTGTTTGTTTTTTAAGGTTGTTAATTATATCCGTTGAAACCCAAAAGATATCCTGCCCGGGCGTATGCCGCATAAAAAAGAAATATTTTCCATCGGGAGAAACAGTTGGAAAGCGTTCGATCTTATCTGTGTTAACTTTCTCTCCCATATTTATTGGGGTTCCCCATTTGTCGTCCTTAGTTTTAAAACAAACGTAAATGTCAAGACTTCCAAAACCATCTTTATGTCTGGCTGAAAATAAAAGAAAGCTTTCATTAGGGGCAACATAAATAGCAAAAACTGGTCTGAAATCAGGATGAATAATTACTGTGTCTGGCTGAGAAAACTTACCGTTTGAATATTTAAACTTCAAGGGTTTTTCATTCCTGTTGTAGTAGTAGTTACCCATGTGATAGGCATATCCATCTTTGGTAAATGAGGGTGTCCAATCACCATCCGGAGTATTTAAAGGTGCTCCGGCATTTATTGGTTTGCTCCAGCCATTATCAGTCCGCTCGGCATACCAAACATCTTTATTACCAAATCCTCCTTCGATACCTGTAGAATAAAAATAAAGTCTGTTTCCGTCTGGGCTAAAACTGGGTCCTCCATTTAAGCAAGTTAAATGATCTTTTATAAAATCTGCAATTGCAGGTTTTGACCACGCTCCATTTTTAAATTCTGAGAAATAGATTTGTTCAGAATTCTTCATTGAAGTGTCGGCAGGTGGGTACTTTGATGACCAGGCCGACCAATAGATTTCATCGCCTTTTGGCGAAACTGCAACCTGGCAATGCTCAGCCCAGGTACTATCAGAAACAATGTTGGGAGCAAAAACTTCGGGGATTAAGCCCGGAGGTGTGAGACTGAAATAGGCATCTTTGGTTTCAAGGAAATTTTTCTCTGCTTGTGAACAGCTCAAACAGATGATCCCTATCAGGAGTAGAAAGATTAATTTTCTCATTTTAATTATCTATTATTGTGTTAGTTATTATCTGCAATTATTACAGCTCTATTTATCAGACTCATTAATTTCATTCAACAATTTAATTATCTCGGTCTTTTCAGGGTTTAATTCTTGGGCATTTAATAAATGTTCTTTTGCAAGTGAAAGTTCTCCTTTCAGCTTATATGTGAATCCTAATTCGAATTGAGATTGCCAAGAATTTGGATGCATATTTGTATTGAATAATAACAGTTGTATCGCTTCATCCATATAGGTATCTCTAAACATCTTGCTTAAGATGTTTATCTCGTTTTCTTTTTTACTAAAGACTTCTTGATGGCTATCTAAGAAACCAATAGCAGAGTCAATACCATCGGATACTATTAAATTACACAATTGTGCGATCATTGAATTGTCGCTGGTAATGAATTTAATGTATTCATTGGTTTGAAAACTCAATTCTGATTTACTATTTGATAAATGCTTAGGCTTCAAATACGCATTAAAAAAAGTTAAGGCGGCACTGCTGATGTAATCATAACTTGTGCAAAATTTGCTTACGGAGTTTTTGGCTGAGCATAAATCAAAAAACCGCCAAAAAGAGACAAAACCATTGTGGTCTATATAAGACATTCTGAACATCTGTTTTTCTTCGGAAATTATTGAGTTGTAGAATGGATAGATCGAGAAATTCTCATAGTTATTAACCAACAGGCAATACGGCACATTTGATTTATTAAGATTAAAATCCTCTAACTTAAAAAGCGGAACATAGGCCCCATATTCCTGACCTCCATCCATACTGAATACCGCGTTAACATTTTCATTCTTCATTTGAAAAATTGTGGTAGCTAAACCTCCACTGCTAAAACCCATCAAACCCAAACCCGCATAATTGATTTTCAAACTATCCTCAAAATAGTTAAGAATAAACTCCATGTCATTTACCTGCGCTAATATGCTCTCCTGCAGATTATTCCTTTTCAAAGACTTTTCGCCGGCAGAGCCCACAGAAATAACCATAAAACCATGACTCGCCAGATACTCGCAAATCATATGGTTTTGAACTGCTGATTTACTATTTGAAGGCGCATAAATAATTAAAGGAAAATTCTCGCTTGACTTGGCAATGGGAATCCCAAATTGCGCAAGTACTGGGGAATCCAATATTTGCTGGGTTGTGATGCTTGTATCTACACCGAATTCTTGCTTTGCAAAACCGGCATATGCGTTTACGAAATCAAAACTGCCTGCATCAATTTCTGAAGAAGGTTTATTGAAGTCTTCACGTAATGAAATTAAATCTATGTAATCCTTAAAATAATAACTGCCGTTTTCAGCATTCTCTTCTGATGGGTACCAAAAATGAATTAATAATGGTCTGGAAGTGGTGTCATTATTTATAATGTACTGTCTTGATTCATCATAGGTTTTGTAATAATTAAACCCTACGTGGTAAGGACCATCTGCATCACCTTGAGAAAAACAAAAACCACCAGATACAAGGAAGAAGAGAAAGATTAAATAAACGACTTTGATTTTCATAATTGCATATTTGAGTTTTTTTAATAGCATAAATATAAACTACAGTTTTTCTTCCTTTAATTTATCAATTACATCTGAACTTACCCACATCACATCCTCGTTGCCCGGAGCAACCCAGCGAGTGAAAAATAAATACTTACCATCAGGAGATACATAAGGAAAACGCTCTTGTCGATCAGAATTAATGTTCTTTCCTAAATTAATAGCCTCTGTCCAATTACCGTCATTACTCCGGAAACAGATATAAATATCGCCAAAATCTTTATCTGGGCTTAAGCGGTTGGATGAGAATAGAATGTAGC
>JABMQA010001119.1 GCA_013203545.1 Bacteroidota bacterium | reverse complement strand
GAACCCCATGATGTCATCGAGCCATGGCCACAATAATTAATGATACTGGCACCTGATTCGATATAACCTTTTACCATAGTAGCATTGGCATTGGGGTCGTAGGCTGTATGCATCTGATCGTAAGTAAACGGGTCGAGTTTGTTATCGAAAATCACATCTATCTGTTCGTAATCCAGTTCGTTGTCATCGCCTGGGCCCTGGTTACTGGCAACACCGATGGCATTGGGATACCAGGTTCCACTCGGGTTTTTTTCATAAGTGAGCGTTTTATCTACCTGCGTAGTAACATCATTGGCTGAACTTGCTGAAAAGCGGCCAATTGAAATATCAATATAATTATCTGTACCCACAACACATCCCAGCATGGGATCCATTGGTGCGTTCGCGCCGCCACCGAGGTCACATTTTATATCGGCCCAGTCGCCTACGAGTTGTACATATAAAATGTCGTTGTTCTCATCATATTTATCCTGAATGAGTGTTTTTACGTTGGTTCCTGTTGCCACAACTTCTTTAAAAACAACATAGCCTTTTTCCATTTTCCAGTCGATATAGGGCTGAATGGCCGCTTCGTCGCGGGCAGTTGTGATTACCAGAATATCACCGGCTTCGGCAACGGTGAGGTCATCGGTTAAACTTTCATAGTTCATGAAAACCGATTTGTAAAGACCTTCCATATCTCTGTAAACTTTTCCGGAAGCACTATACAATGGGTTAACCGGTCTGGTTTCATTTGTTGTAAGGCTTACGGTAATGTGTGTATAAACCCTCAGGGTTTGTGTAACTGCATTGTAACGGAAAGGATAAAAATAAACCGTGGCTCCCCTAACATCCTTGATGATGAAAGGTTCGGTAAGTTCGGTAATATTTGCAGGATAGAAACCATCAATGATAGACTCAGCGGCAATTTCGTAAGGAATCAGACTGGGGTCCTGATCCCTGTAAATCACACCTCTTGACGGTACCAGAGGATGATCAACCTGGAAATCAACATACTCCGATGCGACTATTTCCATAGTCACATTTTTATCAGGGGAAAGCTGAACATTTGCATTGATAAACGGAAGTTCGGCAAAACCTTTATCCTTGGTTGTAACACGTCCATCGAAGATGATCCTGGTAAATAGTGTGCCATTGAGATCAACCGGTTTGATTCCATAGTCGCCAATAGTAAACTCAATTTCTGAGGTGTTACCGTTAACCTGGTTGTACTTAACCTCGAAACCATTGTTTGCCTGTAAGCTTAATAATCCAAATAGAAAGAAAAAGCTGAATACTAGTTTTTTCATAAAAGCATTGATTTAAGTTATTTTAGTTGATTGACTTTATATAATTCACAAACAAGAAAACCGGCCCTAATAGCCGGTTTGCAATTAATATTCTAATTGCTGAGAATAATTTTCCTGGTAAATGAAAAATTATCAGATTGCATTTTAATATAATAAACTCCTGCCTTGAGCAGTGATGTGTTAAATTTCATGGTTTTTAACCCAACACGGTTCATTTGGGTTTCCTCTATATCATCCAGTTTCTGTCCGAAAGCATTGAAAAGGCCAATGTTTACATGGTTGTCATTTTTAACCATAAATTCTATAAAAATAAAGTCCTTGGCAGGATTCGGATAGATATTGAAACTGGCTTCTTCGCCAATTTCCTGGATATTGGTTGGTTGATAGAATATTACATTGGAGGGTTGAGACACACAGCCATCCCCGTTAGATACGATGGTATAGTAATTTCCGGCAACCACAGGGCTAAAAATCTGACCATTGGCACCAGCGATCATTCCATTACCGTTATACCATTGATTCCCTGAATAAACATTTGAAACAAGGTTTTCGCCGATCTGAGAAATTTCAGGTGTTTCAGGCGTTTCGTTCACAAGCAAAGTCATCTGATCGGTAATCTGATCTAAAGTCATTTGATCGGTTATGGTAACGGTATAGTTAATAGTTTCTTCAGGATTTGCCACCGGATTTGCAATGGTTGGGTCACTCAATCCTGTTTCTGGTTCCCATAGGTATTCATAGTTTCCTGATCCGCCAAATACATTGATACTAAATTGAGATGCTTCACCCTGACAAATCGTTCCGGGATCAGCATGCATATTACATGATAAAACAACATTGCCTATAATTTCGAAAAACTCAAGGTATTGTTCCATTAATTCTGTCTTCGTCGAACGGTTGACAAGGCCACCAAACTCAAAGGATGCGCCAACGGTTTTATAACTTCCGGCATCATTTGAAACCGCACAGGCATAAGCAGGAGACTGGTTGTTAAAAATAACCAGGCCTTCACCCGTAGCTTCAAGATGATCGATCCAGCTATTGTCGCCGGTATAATTGTAGGCAAATCCTTCTGTTATGGTTCCATTAACTCCGGCAATTGTACCCAGATCACCTGATCCATCTTCAACTCCATTAATGCCAAACATTCCGTGAACCGCTGTTTGGTCATCATAAAACCAGGTGTCACCGCCTTCCATATAAAGCATTCCACTGTTATCAAGGTAATCGGCAAGGGCCTGGCCTTCAGAATCGGATAAAACATAATTATCGCTGTATATTCCAAGGCATACAAATATTGAAGAGTAGAGATTTAAATCGACAGGGAAGGCGGAGAGCAGTTCGGATGAAACACCAAGTTCGTCAATAGAAGCCTGCATCTCCGATGCTGAATTGTTATTTTCATCAAGATCAACAATCAAAACAGGTATCTGACCAATTACTACTGAGAACTCACCCTCACCGGAAATACCCATATCAGCAGTTACGTCAACACCAAGGATGGCCAAATGGCCGGGAGGTGTATTGATATCGGCACTCGCTTCAAAAACAGCAGTCCCGTTTCCGGCAGGACCGATATTACCAAAATTTTGTGGATCTGTAGTTAAAACTGTAAGGTACATGTTTCCAGTGGTCAATTCGCCCATCACATTGTATGCATCGGCAGAACCGGTATTTTCTAGATAAATCATGATCTCAACGGTTTCACCCGGATCAATTTTACCATTGTTGTTTCCATTGATATCGTTGATCATGAAGTCAGCAAATTCCAAAACCGGCGCATGACCTTTAATACTAAAGTTACTTGGCCATGAATCTGTTCCATCGGTAGCTTCCAATTCAAATGCAACACTATGCATGTCAGGAATATCTTCAGCTACAGTTATGGCAAAAGCATCAACAAGGGTAACTATTTCATTGGGGTCAATATCACCCAGTGTGGCCACTCCATTGTCGATTGTAATATAGTCGTCAGTACAGGTTAATGTAAGCAAAACATCCTCCCCCAATTCGGAGCCGAGGTTTTTCATGGTTACGGATATATTCAGCGACTCACCATAATCCATCATCCCATTTCCGTTGCCAAGTGTAACGTCGTTGATCTCAAACTCATCTAATAATACATAGGGGCCATCCGGAGATGCCACGACCAAAGTTCCAAAGTAAGGCTTCAGGTTTTGACCTGTAATTACCACATCAGCTTCGCCGGGAACAGTAATGGGCTCATCAAATATTACCTCAGCAACGCCATCGCCATCAGCCATCGCCGCTCCGTGAAATACCCCGTCCTTGGTGATAGACACATATGAGTAAGGATTGCTGTTTACGGTAAATGTTGGTGTACTGAGTGGCATCAGGTTGGAATATGATGCACTAACATCAGGTGGCTGAGAAAAATAGATCATTACTGACGGATCTCCCATCAGGTGATAAATTTCCCAGTAATACTCTTCGGCACCGCCTGCCTGGGTTACAGCAAGGTTTCCTGCGCTGCAAACCTGTCCCTGGGAAATGTACCAATCGTCCAGTGTGATTCCGGCCTGATCATGAAAAATACGGTCATACGCACCCAGATGATCGGGGTTGTAAGGTGGGTTGGCAGAAATGCTTTCAAAACCAACACCCCACCAATAATCTTCGTCCCAATAAGTACTGTTTGAGCCGCCGATATATCCAAGTGCACCTTTGTTTTCAGCCCTGAGAATTTCTTCACCGAAGCAGTCAATCTGAAATTCAACTGATGAACAACAGTTTCCTATCATCAATGGATACATATTGGCATTGGTCAACGCCGGGATATGTCCGATATTAAATTGAGGGTCACTCCATCCGGAAGGACCGCAATGTGCAGTGTAATTGGCAAAGCTAACACCATCCGAAATATTTTGCCTGATGTTTTGTGAATAGTTTCCACCACCCGGCTCCGGTTGCAGGTAGGTAAAAGAATTGAGCCCGTGGGCTTCGTTGAAATAATATTCGGTTCCGTAGTTGATCTGTCCATTGCCCCATGTCATCTGGTGTGATCCATCGGCACCAGCCACCATCACAACATTATCGAGGAAGGATGGATCGGGAAATTCATATCTTTCGTATTCAAGTGTTTTATCAATCTGTGGCTGCAGTTCAGAAAGATTATTGGCCGAAAATCTGCCATAGTATGCTTCCGGATAAAGATCGTTTGTGTACTCGCAGAAGTAAAGATCTGTAACGTGACCGCCGGCATTTCCTGTAAAGGATGGAATTTGGTCAATATCTCCAACAAATAAAACAAAAGTTTGCGGATTATATCCGGCCGGGGGATTATCATAAAAATCCTGAAGATAGCTCTTAATACTTGCTGTGGTTGTGCCAACATTCGGATCATTGGTGTAGGCTTCAACGACTTTAAATCCCTTTTTGGTTTTCCATTCGATAAAAGGCTGCATGGCATCTTCAAACATGGGATCGGAAACCATGATGTATGTAACAGGAACATTCTGGAAAAGTTCGCGTCCTCTGAGTGGTTTGTAATTAAAAAGCATACGGGCAATCCCATTGAAATAAGGATTATTTCCCTTTTCCTTAAGGTCGATGGTCTCCTGGACATTGGCTCCATCAAATGTAATGTTCACACGAAGTTCATCGTAAACCCGGATGATTTGTTGTACCGGGTTGTACTGAACAGGAGAAATTTCAAGCCTGGCCAGTTTAACCCCCCTCATGATACCAAGGGTTACCACCTCAACAAGCCTGTTGCCATAGAACACATCCGTATTGTAAACACTTTCATCGTACTCGAAAGGAATCTGTGAAGGGTCATCTATGCTTTTTGAAACCGACGGCTGAACAGGAAATATGGGGTCAGAAATCCCAAAATCAGCCAGATTAAAATCCTTGTAACTCTGATAGGCTATGGTTATTTGTGTTTCAGCATCAAGTGGGATTTCAATCATTTTTTTGATGACCGGCAACTTCGGTTCGCCATTATTCATTGAGTAACCATATCCTTCAATCCGGATCTGGCTGAAATCACCATGTTCGGATTTAACCTTAAAAGATTTGATTTCTGATACGGTGTTCTCCAACCCTAATACATTGTATGTATTTTCAGAAATATTCAAATTGGTAGAACCGTCGTTAACCGTAATGGCCTGTGAATAAATTAAATTCGAAAACAGTACAAAACCTGCAATAAGGGCAATTATGCCTAATTTGGTTTTAAAAGTAAAGCTTTTCATCAATAGATCGATTTAAGTTATGGAGTTGATTTCGAAAATAAAAGTCCGCAAAATTAAACATTTACAAGTTAATATCCTAACACTTTTCGCATTTAATCGTCTTAAAATGTGTTAATCATGCACCTTATCAGACCTGTTGAAAACTTTTTGGTTGCCTGAAAAACAGAATATTTTGTTCAAAACTAAAGAAAGTTGGATAAATAACGAACAACCAGTTTGTTAAATAGTTGTTAAAGTTTTTGTTTTAGATATTTCGAGGAAATTTGCCTGACGGGATACCAGACCGAGACAAATCCAATGACAACAACGGTAATGAATATGAGGAGGAAGTCGAGAAGTTGAATCCTCACAGGGTAGGCATCAACAACGAATGTTCCTCCACCACCACCAAGCGAAATCAGTCCATATTGTTGCTGCAACCAGCTAACCAGGCCTCCGAGAATTAAACCCATCAAGGCCCCACCAACTGATATCAGTAAGCCTTCAAATATGAAAATCCTGCGGATCATTTGGTTATTGGCACCCATGCTATGTAAAATAGCGATGTCTTTCTTTTTATCCAGAATCAACATGGTGAGCGAGCCGATCACATTAAAGGTCGCAATCACCAGAATAAAGGTAAGGATAAGAAATATGGCCCACTTCTCTGATTTCATGACCTTGTACAGCAATTCCTGCTGTTCAAACCGGTTTTTCACTGCAAAGTCATCACCAACAATATCCCTGATTTGATGCTGAATTTTATCGGCATCAGCACCGGGTTTTAACCCAACTTCCACCGCGGTTACCTCGGTAGTATAATCCAAAAGATCTCTTGTAAAAGCAATCGGCACAACAGCATATTTTGTATCGAAATCCTGTTGTATGGAAAAAATAGCCGATGGGAAAATATTTTTGGTTTTAAATGCATTTTCGAGATTAACACCAACCTTACCTTCACGGCGGGGGACATACACCGTTATGGGGTTAAGTTGATCGTGGAGGCTGGCGCCCAGGTAGTATCTAACACCCGCACCCAGGATCATCAGGGGCTTATTACCGGATTGCAGGATGAAGTTCCCCTCCAGCAACATCGTATCAAGGCCGCTCATCTGCTCGAATTCACTTCCAACTCCCTTGATTGTCGCAATATATTGCTGGTTTTTGTACTTTAAAAGTGCACTCTCCTCAACCACTTCACACAGGGTAAACACACCTGGCAAAGTTAAAATTGAATCGGCGGGGAATGCATTGTAATCAAAGGTTTTGCCTTTTTTTGCCGTGATCGAAAAATCGGGGTTAAAGGTATTAAAAAGTGAAACGATCAGATCTTCAAATCCGTTAAAAACCGACAGGACAATGATCAGCGCCATAGTCCCGACAGTAACTCCGAATACGGATATCCCTGAAATGATATTGATGATGTTGTGCGACTTTTTCGCGAACAAATACCTTTGGGCGATATAAAATGGAAAAGATTTGATGGAGCTCTATTTTAAATTAACGG
>JABMQA010001118.1 GCA_013203545.1 Bacteroidota bacterium | reverse complement strand
GGTGACTACAGAGGAACTACCATGAGTTTTTCCGGTGGTGGTTTTATGGGCTTCTATGCAGGCTCCAGTACATACGAAATCATTGAAGTAAGCGAACACATTTTAACGGTGAGAATGGAACAGGCGAATGAACCGCTGTTTGCCTGGTATCATACATTTTCCAGTGTTAAACCAGAGCAGAAGTAGATTTTCTTAAAGTGACAACCCCCTCTTTCTCCCCCTTGATGGGGAGGACGCAGTTTCACTGGCCGGTGCGGTGGCACCCCCTTTCCGCCAACTGGCGGAGAAGGGTCGGGGATGAGGTCTGCTAAACACAAATGAAAAATAGTTTTTCACGAAACAAATAAGTCTTATGAAAGAAAATAAATTCTTCAATCCCAAAAAAAGCGTCATCCCGCTGACGTCCTTCGTTCTTGTTGTACTCATGCTCGCCTTTTCAGCGTGCGAGAAAAAAGATGAAGTACCCGGATTTACGGCAGATTTTAGTTTCGAATTCCTGGATGACAACCATGTTAAATTTCAAAACCTATCGGAAGGTGAATATTATTCGTTGATCTGGAATTTTGGAAATGGGACTGCCGACACCACCACCAATAAGAAAAAGAGCTATCAGGTTTATTATCCCGAGGCCGGTGATTTTGAGGTGTCGCTTAAGTTAACCAATTATACCGGCAGTAATAAAACAACTACCAAGTTGGTAAGTGTTGCCACGAATGATCTGACACTTTCATTTACAGCCGAAGTTTTACCCGATAATCCAAACCTGGTACTGCTTACAAATACCACTGAAGGGTCATATGATTCTTTTAAATGGTTGTACCATAATATCGAAGTTGAAGACGAAATGGTACACGAGGCCTATTTTCCCTTTGCAGGAAATTATGAAGTTGAACTTCTGGTATCGAAAAACAATTTTGACTTTTCGCTGAAACAAACTGTAAATATTACACAGGATGATCCGGGCAATCTCCCCGGTCTCATATGGTCGGATGAATTTGATTACACCGGGCTGCCAGATCCTTCAAAATGGAATATGGAAACCGGCGGTGGCGGCTGGGGGAATAATGAGCTTCAATATTACACCAATAGTGAAAACAATGCCATGGTTGATAACGGCATCCTGACAATTACCGCACGAGAAGAACCATTTGGTGGAAGGGATTATACTTCAGCCAGGATTACCACACAGAATAAGTTTGATTTCAAATATGGGAAAATCGAAGCCAGAATAAAGCTTCCTTACGGGCAGGGTATGTGGCCGGCATTCTGGATGCTGGGCACAAATATTAGTTCCGTTGGCTGGCCGGCATGTGGCGAAACAGATATCATGGAATTGGTTGGAGGCACTGGCAAGGACAATACTTGCCATGCTACCCTGCACTGGGATCATGATGGCGAAGATGCCAGTTATGGCCAGAGTTATACGCTTCCGTCCGGAATTTTCGCCGACGATTTCCATCTTTTTTCTGTTAAATGGGACACTCAGGAAATCAAGGGATATATGGATGGTATACATTATTACACAGCAGATATCCTTCCTTCGCAACTCAGTGAATTTCATAATAACTTCTTCATTATTCTGAATCTGGCCGTAGGCGGAAGCTGGCCGGGCCCACCGAATGCTTCAACTACATTCCCCCAAACCATGGAGGTTGATTACGTGCGGGTTTACCAGGATTAAAGCATCAATAATTATCAGGTATTGAATGAATAAGAACCTATAAGATAAGCACATGACACCAAAAAAAATAGCATCCGCTGTTGTAATAGCTCTTTTGTTATTTGCAAGCTGTAATACCATGAACAATGACAGTTCACAGGATGATAGAGCCACCGTGGAAAATAGTGAATACAAATTGGTATGGCAGGATGAGTTCGATTACACCGGCCTTCCTGATACGACAAAGTGGAAATACGATACCGAAGGTAATGAGGCCGGATGGGGGAATCATGAAGCGCAGTATTACACCGAATCCAGATTGGAAAATGCACGGGTAGGAAACGGGCGTCTATGTATTACAGCCCGCAAAGAACAATTTGGAGGTAAAGAATATACCTCTGCAAGGTTGGTTTCCGCAGCCGATTGGCTGTATGGCAAAATTGAAGTCAACGCAAAATTACCCCCTGCTGTAGGAACCTGGTCGGCAATTTGGGTGATGCCTGGTGGATGGTCGTTCAACGATGGCAACTGGCCGGATATTGGAGAAATTGATATCATGGAACATGTTGGACATGACCTGGGTGTAATTCATGCTTCAGCTCATTCCAAAGATTACCAGTGGCAGGCAAATACACAAAAAACAGCGGCCATTTCTGTACAGGATGTTTCCGAAACATTTCACTCCTATATTCTTGAATGGACACCGAATGTGTTAAAAG
>JABMQA010001117.1 GCA_013203545.1 Bacteroidota bacterium | reverse complement strand
TCAGTGACTTCTTTGTGGCTCTTTGTGTAACAGCTATTACACAGAGTTACTCAAAGTATCACAAAGTGACTCAAAGAAATGAAAGATAATCTTCAAAACCATTGCAATCTTTGAAAATCGGTGAACTGGTTAGTTACAAAATCCGGAAGTGGGCTAAACTTCACAGGGATTTTTGGAATAGAACCGGCTGTCACTATTCAATGATCTCCGATTGTAATTTTTCTTCAATAATTTCTCCATCCTTAACCGATACCCAATAAGAGTTGTTTTTATCATTTAAGCTCACAACTTTAACAAACCTCCCATTTTTAAATAAAATCCCTGAAAAGTTATCACAGCCATAACCCGGTTTTATAGCCCCCTCCAGGATTTTATTATGGTAGGTATTTTTTCGTACCTCTCCGCCTGAATAATGCGGGCAGTGACTGAAACTGAGAAATGACAGTCCATCAACCACACTCAATTGAACAGGCCTTGAATCACTTATTCCATTTTCGAACCAGCAAAGTGACCCGGCGCTTCCTCCGGCAAGTACAATTCCTTTTCGAAGCGCCTTTTGAAGCACAGTATCAATTCCCTGTGCTTTCCAGATGGCCAGCATATTTAAAGTATTCCCACCACCAACAATGATCGCATCCATGTCCAGCAAAATTTCCTCAAATGTTTTGCGGTCGTAAAATGAGCTAACCCACACTTTTAACACATGTGGCTCCACAGGCAGGTCATGACAGATTTCATACCAGTAGTTGATGTTATAAACGTTGTCAGCGCTACCTGTTGGAACATAACAGATTTTAGGGTTTGTAACATCGGTTAATTCAGAAATATATTTGACAAAAGCCTTGTTGATCTCCCCGCCAAATGCAAAAATGGTTTGATCTGCCGGATTTTCAGATTGTTGATCCTGCGCTGTGATGGAAAGGGTAAAAATCAAAAAGAAACTGATTGTGATTATTCTAATGCTTCTATTCATATTTTTGTTTTTTATAATCGTCAGTACGTTTTTAAACTTCTAATTTTGTGACGGGTAACGTAAAATGAAAAACGCTGCCTTTTCCCTCCCGATAACCATCGGGATCACTTTCAACCCATATTTGCCCATGATGTTTTTCGATAAACTCTTTACAAAGTATCAGGCCCAATCCTGTGCCCTGTTCATTATCAGTTCCCAATGTACTTATAGTGTGTTCGATAATAAAAAGTTTCTCTATATTTTCCGGGCTGATTCCTATACCGGTATCCAATACAGAAATTTGTATCATATCTTCATGGGCGACAGCTGTTATGGTAATCATTCCATTCTTCCGGGTATATTTAATTGCATTTGACACAAGGTTTCTTATTACTGTTTCTAACATATTTTTATCGCCAAATACCTCTAAATCAGACGAAATATTATTGCTTAAAGATATGTTCTTCTTTTTAGTCTCATTAATAAATAATCCAATTACTTCGTTTATAAATGTTGATAACAGGATGGGTTCAGGTTTATATTCAATACTTCCTGTTTGTGATCTCGACCATTCCAAAAGATTAAGCAACAACTTAAAAGTGAGATTAGATTGTTGGTGGATGTAGTTGCAGTATTCTTCAACTTTATCAATATGACCATTTTGAACTTCTTCAATTAATAGTTCACTAAAACCTATCAGGGAATTGAACGGGCCTTTCAAATCATGTGCTATGATCGAAAAAAACTTATCCTTTGCCGAATTGCTTTTCCCCAAATCCATCTCAGATTTCTTCAAAGCATCATACGCTTTTTCATTTTCCTGGATTTGTAGGGATAATTCATTGTTTGTTGATTCCAACTCTTCAGTTATTGCAGTCAATTCTTCAGTTCTTTCCATTACTTGAACTTCAAGCCTGCTTTTCATTGATTTTTCTGAAACAAGAAGTTTGTTCTGGTAAATTATTTTCTCCTCCTGTAATAGCTTTATCCTGTATCCAAGAGCTAAAGAAAACACAGACAATTCGATAAATGAACCGATTAAAAAGCCATACCTGGTAACTGCATTAAATGGGATCAACGCAAGGTTTACTGCAGCAATCATGAACAGCCCAATCAGGTATCCGCTCATAGCGATAACATAATAACGGGCTAAAGGAACCTTTTTTATCAGGCTGATTATACCTGTAAATAAAAGAAAGAGCATTGAAGGCATACCAAAAAGTACCAGCCATTGGTAAAAATAAATATCAATTACAATAAGTATAGCCAGCATAAAATAAATAGTACTGATGCCAATCAATACTTTGTCGATCCATTTGAAAACATTTTTGGGTTTTAATAATTCACGGGTAAATAATGAAATAAAAGCGCCCACCAATGCGATGGAAGCATGCAGTATATAGTGTAAGCTGGGGTTGGGATTAACGTAAAGTGAATAGCCGCTATAAAGAAATGTGAAAATTATCAAACAGAAGGCATAAATTACATAATACAAATATACCCGCTCGCGAACATGAAATAGCAGGAATAAATTGTACAGCAAAATAGCCAGCGCTGCTCCAAAGTAACTCCAATAGCCTATAATCTTTGTCTGTTCGCTTTTTGCGAAAACAGGAATATCTTCAACAAAAACGCCAACAACAAGGGCAAACTTTGAATGTAGTTTGAGATAAATTGTTTTTGTTTCACCCGGTTGAAGTGAAACATAAAAAACAGGGCACCGGTTTTCTATCTGGCGAAGGTTCATGGGTTGTGACAACCCATTCTGCTCATGATGCCAACCTGTATCTGTTTGATAATAAATATCGGCTGTTTCCATATAAACTTCATCAAACCCAACAATTTGCTCGATAGTTTCAGACGACACGTTTTTTATTTTGATAATAAACCAATAATTTTCGAAGATGGAGCTAATAGTAAACCGGGAGTTTACCAATGTGGATGATTCTTGCATTTCAGCAATTTTATCTATATCCAACTTACGGCCTGGATCAATGATCAAACCAACCGAAAAGTTGTTGAGTTGTTGCTTTTCATCCCCAACGTTATAGACAGGAATTTTTGATGCAGAAACGGTAATTATAAAAAGGAAAAATCCAATGACAATAAGTATAATTCTTTTCATGAAATGTGAAGATTATTCCTTAATTTTTACGTAAATGTGCTTTATACGTGTTTTTTCAACTTCCCGCTCATCAATATCAAAATAGGTATTTAACGATTTTATCAGTGGGGTTAATTTGAGGAACCCATAGTTTCTCGGATCAAAATCCGGTTTCTTTTTAATGATCAACGATCCCACTTCAGCAAGGAATGCCCACCCGTTATCGTCGGCTATGTCCTGAATGGAGGTCTTTAATAACCGAATGAACTTTTTGTCGATGGCATCATATTTTGCTGTTGCAGTTGGTGTGGAAGTGGCAACTTTTTTCGTTTCCGGAATTTCTTTGGTGCCAATTATTTCGATATAAATAAACTTATCGCAGGCAACAATGAAAGGTTTGGGTGTTTTCTTTTCACCTATCCCTATAACCAGCATTCCCGATTCCCTCAACCTGGTTGCCAGCCGGGTGAAATCGCTGTCGCTGGAAACAAGGCAAAATCCGTCAACTTTTTCACTATGCAGAATGTCCATTGCGTCGATAATCATTGCGGAATCGGTGGCATTTTTCCCGGTGGTGTAGCTGTATTGCTGAATTGGTGTAATTGCATGTTCCAGCAGTGCCGGTTTCCAGCCTGAGACGGTTGGTTTGGTCCAGTCGCCATAAATTCTTTTAATAG
>JABMQA010001116.1 GCA_013203545.1 Bacteroidota bacterium | reverse complement strand
TACTGCTGTTCATAATAATAACATTCGCCCAGTGTGGAAAAGTTGGTAGCAAGATCATCTTCATCTCGCTGAAGCTCGTTTATTTGTATTACTTCTTTAAGTTTCAATCTGGCAAGTCTGTATTTGTGTGCCGTAACAAAGGTATTTGCCTGTAATTGAAGGATCATGGTAATATTGTTCGTATCATTTAGTTGGTAAGCCAACTCCAGCGATCTGCTAAGGATCCGGTTGGCCGAATCGACCATATACATTTGTTCGTAAACGATGCCGGCCTGATTCATTGCATCAATTAGTAGTGGGTCATCTCCATGGCTGTCAGCCAACTGAACTACCTGCAGCGCGAGGGAGAGTGCGCTGTCGGGATGGTTGTCCTTAAGACCGGTTTCTATGGATTGATTTAAAGCATCAACTAATTGTTGTTGTTGTGGGGTGAGATTATTTTCTGCGTTTTGGCATCCCGAAAGAGTAATAACCAGAAAGAATATGAAAACTAAATTAACAAGTTGGGACATTGCATTTATTTTGGGTAAAAGTAGTGGTTTTCTTGTAAGTTTTTCTAATTCTACTAAGGGTATTCTGAGGAATGGGTAGTTGTATTTTCCAAGAAGCTGTTTAAAAATGATATTTAGCCACAATCATTGCCACTGCCATATCCTTAAAATTAAATAACTACTTTTGTCGCAAATAAGATAAAAACTTCTAATTTATGAGAACACGAAATTGGTTTTATATTGTTGTTGCAGGTATTGTCTTTACACTATTTGCATGTAACCAAACAACGGAAACACGACAGAAAGTAAATGAATCAGGGGTGCATAAAATTACTGTTGCTGATGTGCTTCATACCACAACCTATACCTATTTATTGGTTAAAGAAAACCGGGATGAGTTTTGGATTGCGATCCCAAAGCGTGAAGTGAATGTTGGTGATACGTACTATTTTAAAGGTGGTTATGAATTGCCCAATTTTGAAAGTAAGGAACTTAACAGAACATTTGAATCACTTATGCTGGTTGAGGAAATAACCACCACCCCACCGGATGAACAACCCCCGGCACAAATGCCCACAACCATGGGTAAAAAGGAGCCGGTGAAAAACAAAGCCACGGTCATAACACATGATGCCGGTGAAACTTCACTTGCGGAACTTTTTGAAAACCCCGGCTCGTTTGCCGATAAAAAAATCAGGGTCAGGGGCACCGTTGTTAAAGTGAATGAAAAAATTATGGGTAAAAACTGGATCCATATTCAGGATGGTTCTGAATTCGACGGTAAATTCGACTTAACCATTACTACCCAGGAAATGATAAATGTAGGCGCTGTTGCCGCTTTTGAAGGAACCATTTTTTTAAACAAGGATTTCGGTTCCGGCTATAGGTATGATGTGATTATGGAAGATGCCAAACTGGTTTCTTCAACTAACTTATAGTATCCCTTTTCACAGCAAAGGCTTCACCAAAAGTAACCGCCTGGTCATCCGCCAATCTGAATGGAAAGTAATATATTGGGATGTCCGCTGTGTTTTTGCTTTTGATATCAATGGTTATTGTATCAACCCCTGTTGTTTCATCAATCTGTACCCGCGATTCATAAACCAATGCATAGGCCATCGCCTCCTGGTTGATATATGCATCTTCAAAATACAGAAGTAAAGCATCCATGATTTCACCATTGGAAAGTATGTTTTTCTTATCAACCTCAACCTCCCTGTGGTGTGTTCGCCCTTTGGCATCAGTGAGCGCGCCAAACGGAAACAGTTCCCCGGTCTCCATTAAAAGTTCCATGGCATATTTACTGCAGTGGTTGAGTAATTCCTGTATTATCGAATCCATTGTGTCCTTTCTTTAATTGGGTGATTTATTAATCCTGTTCTGGTTTTGAAAGCGCCATTAAACAATCCTTACACAGGCAGCTATTATACGTATCATTTAATTCATTCAATTTGTCAGGCGGGATCAACACTTCGTAACACCAGCATTTTCCCGATGGGCTGCAACAAAACGCTTCCCCGCATTTTGGACAAATTGCCGGCTCATTAACCTTTTCAGGCGTTTTTGAATTATTCATTTGCATCACTTGAGATGATTACGCATACATTGCCAATTTTCCCCCCCAATGGCGGGTTCATTTTCGAAACCTTTACCTCAGCAAATTCAATTTCTGTGAATTTTTCCTGTAACGTACTGATAATCCTTCTTCCCACATGCTCCAATAATTTCGATTTGATGGCCATTTGCTCCTTAACCACCAGAAACACCTCCTGGTAATTGATAGTTTTTGACAGTTTATCGGTTTGCTCAGCCTCCCGGGTATCGGTTTCGAGGTAAAGATCCACGACAAACCGGGTGCCTATGATCTGTTCCTCGCTGAAACAACCGTGATAGGCAAAAAACTCCATTCCTTCCAATGCAATTACTGACATATTTTATGATTCTTAATTATTTTGTGCCTATTTAGCTGGTAACAAAGTAAAAGTATATGATGTAATATTCAAGTTCATTTGTGCCATTCGCTTCGCTGTCATTATGATGTCATTTGGCTACGCCGTTATTTAGCTACGCTGACATTTGTTGTCATTTGTATCGCTGTCGTTAATATCATCAATGACTGCCAATGACTGCCAATGACCATCAATGACCATCAATG
>JABMQA010001115.1 GCA_013203545.1 Bacteroidota bacterium | reverse complement strand
GGATATTCTGTAGCGCTTGAAATGGAGTACCCTATTCCAAGTTCGTTCTGGCCGTTCAATACAATGCTTGCCATCCATCTCGAATGTTCATCCGGAGCATAGGTTCCTTCCTGCCTTACAGTCCAATCATTTCCTGCCGTTCTTTGCAATTCATACCAGCGAACTCCTGCATGATCGGTTTGGTCAACATCTACCGTATGGCAACAAACCATCGTCTCATAGGTTCCGAAATTCCTGTATTGCGGACGGTTCATTACATACCCGATCAATCCATCCAACTTTTGCGTAGTGCCTGGTTGAATAATGTTGTCCCAGGTGGGACCAAAGTCAGAATTAAAAGGGCTGACATCCAGCTGCTGTACCCTGTCGAAAGTTGAATTGGTCGGATGGTTCCAGTCGCAAACCAGTTCAAAAATCCACAGCTGGTCAGGGCTACCTCCCCATGCATCATCATTGGCAGCAATGAACAATCCCGGTGAACCTTCGGGAGCAAACGTACCATCGTTGTCGAGAGGTGGTACCGTAGCACCTCCTAAATTAGGCTTCCATGGATTATCAAATGCAATCATCTGTGCCGGATTTCCTACCAGCATTTGCGAACGTTCGAAAGCATAAATATCATTTCGGCCATTTGTATTTGTTCCCATGTAATAAGCATCGCGCCAGATGCCGAATTTTTCGTAATCGGGTGTGTCGGCCACATCGAAGGAATATTGATGCCAGGTTCCGGTAGGGTCATCCGATGTGGAAACGGCAATTAACATCCGGTCATTTGTGGAGCAGATCGAAAACTCGGCAGCAAGCCAACGTTGCGCTTGTTCGTCGTATAAAATGATCGGGTCGCCATCATTGCAATTGGCTCCCGGAACATTGCCAAACAACAGGTTCATATTTGTTGGCCCGGCAAGCAGGTTGCCTGATTTATCATAAATGGCATATGCTGAATTGATGGTCTGCATGTAATGGTTTGGTCCCACGGCACCATTGCAATCAGAAACATTGTATGGAGATGTTTGCCCGTCAACATTCAATAGCAACGCACCTGAACGCAATTTGTCCTTCCCCATACTGTTTTGCCATACCGGATCCGGACCATTGGGTAGCGCTGTTTCAGCAAAAGGATATTTTTTTTCTAACCTATCTTCTTCATTTGGCTCCTTGCCCTCCATCATCATTTGCCTGAACTCTTCTTCTGTAATTAAAGGCAGATCTCTTAGCGGTTGGGTAAGCCCGTAATAAGTACCTGTTCCTACCATCGTTGGGCTAACAGGAACATTTTGGCCAATTGTGAAAATAGCCGTAAATAGTAGTTTTGCGATTAAAACAATTATAAGGTAGTGCTTCATGAGTTTTATCTTAGTTAATTAATAGTTGATGGTATTGTTTATTTAGTGATCTCATTTTAAAACCTGTGCATATTTGTAAGATTCCAGGGCATAATGCAACCCTAAATCAGGTTCTCCGGTTGAAAATGAATCGGACAATTCCAGCGTGAGTGCAAATTTTTCTTTAACATTCTGTGTGATATCCAATTGTAGCACGAGGCTGTAAATGCCATTGACGGCTTGTAACTGCAATTTTAACAACAAAGAAAAAACTGGAATCATAAAAAAAAGAAGACCCTTCATTCTACAAAAATAGTAAAAACGTGAAGCAAAGCTATGAAGGTAAAAATTCGGGATGTTCCTGATCCGAATGCTCAGGAAAATTCAACTATTTATGTTAAGAATAATTTCCGGCCTTTGTCTGGGTTGTTACAAGTGGGCTTAAACCAAAATCTTATCATTGGTGGATAAAACAGGAATGCAGAAATCATTGGTAATCAGGTCAGCTTTGTCGGAATCGGCATATAGTACTATTCCCTGGTGGGGTTTGCCATAAAGGCGATCAGACTTATCCTGCGGGTCATGACAAAATAAATTCGCTATTTGTCCTAGATTCTTTTAAAAATATAAGCCCTTATACAACCTATTTCTAATAAATTTTTCAATCTTGATTATCAATTGTTTCAATTGTGGGAAACTTAACCACTACCTAATTTAGAACCATAATAAATTAATGGTTTTTTGACTGGATTCATAGCAATTATCACCCATAATAATCTGATAATCTTATTATTATATATACTCCTATATAGATGTTATGATTTTATGTATGAACGGATGAAAATTTTCATCAACATTTTTATATAACAACCATGCAACCTTTTAAATGTTTTGCGTCTTTATGCAATGATAACAGATAGTCTAACTAAATTAAATTTCTAATTTTTAGGTATCGCCATGTTG
>JABMQA010001114.1 GCA_013203545.1 Bacteroidota bacterium | reverse complement strand
GTGATGGGATATTAAAAAGGACATTTCCTTTTTGTTTTCCTAAATCCTCAATTCCCTCTTTTACCTTAATGGTGATCATCCCTTTGTGGAATAAGGCTTGTCCTTCATAATTGATTATTGAATTTGCCAGCTGATTGTTATTTTTTTCTACCAGCATCATGGAGGTTAGTAAAACGACCAGAAGAACTGCGGTTAAGATGTAAAGTTTTTTCATGATGACTCTGTTTTTAGTTTCACGTCATTGCGATCCCGCATTTGCGGGAGAAGCAATCTGTTTCAATTTTGGTGATGTTTTAAAATTACAGGTTGCTTCGCTCTTACGCTTAAACCCTTGCTATGGCTTGCAATGACGTTTCATGTTTATGGTTTTATCATTTTCGTTGTTTGTATTCCTTCACTGGTTTTTAATACACAGAAATATATACCTGCAGGTATTCCAATTGTATTAAATTCTATTCTTTGTTCACCCTGCATTTGCACTTCATTTACAAGCGTTGCAATTTCCCGCCCGCTCAAATCAAGGATTTTTAAGGTAACTGGTGAATTTTTATATAAAGTGTATTCTATTGTAGTACCTGATTCCAGTGGATTTGGGGAGATGGTGAAATGATCTTCAGAAAATATTTCCAATACTGAAACAGTTTCACAGGCTTCCTCCACTTCTGCCTGACTGATGCAGCCGGGGGCGTTATAGTAGATGTCTATATATCCGCCCGGGCTGGCTAAATAATCACAAACACTTTGCACAGCACAGGTTGACAGGGAACTGTTATATTTAATCCGCAAGTTTTCAATTGAATTAGCATCAATATTGTCCAGTCCCGTTAAACTTACCAGGGTATTGTTATTTTGAATTTCAAGATTTCCCCCTATTGAAGTTAAATTTTCTATGCCTGTTAAACTCAACAGGGAAGGATTAGCTAAATATTCAAATGTTCCTCCTATTTGAAGGCCTCCCAAAATCGTGGTCAGGTTTTCCAGACCTTCAAGGTTGATGAGAGAAGCATTGCTCCAAATACTGATGCCCCCCCCGATAAAAATCAGGTTCTCCAAACCGCTCAAATTTGGCAGCTCATTATTGCTCCAAACAGTCAAGCTTCCTCCAATAGAATTCAAACCGCTAAGTCCTGTAAGGTCCAGAAGGGAAGGATTATCATGTATCCGGAGGAAGTTACCAATAGAAGTCACATTTTCTAATCCCGTTAAACTGGTCAGGGAAGCATTACCATCAATACTTAAGATATCTACTATGGATGTCAAATGTTCCAAGCCTGTTAAGCAGGTCAGGGAAGGATTTCCATAAACCCAAAGCGTGCCTCCAATAGAATTCAAATTGTCCAAGCCTGTTAGATTTGGTATAGATTGATTATTACTAATAGTCAGGCCACCACCAATAGAATTCAGGTTATCAAGTCCTGATAAACTTGTCAAATTAATGTTGCCATTAAGCCCAAGGTTTCCACCTACATAACTCAAATTATACAGTTCTGCAATACTTGTTAGATTGTAGTTCCCTAACTCAGCATCACCTCTAATAGATTCCAGATTGTGGAGACCTGTTAGGCTTGTCAGGGAAGTATTTCCGCTAATGCTGAAATCTCCTTCAATAGAATTGATATTATCAAGGCCCGTTAAGATGAGCAGCGATGGATTACCACCAATATTGATATTATTTTCTATCGAGGTTAATCCTTCCAATCCGATTAAATTGAGAAGGGAATCATTATTTGATATTAAAATGTTTCCACCCACAAAATTCACATTGCCCAAACCCAATAAACTTGTAAGGGTTACATTTTCTATTATTTGCAGGTATCCACCGATGGAAACCAGATTATCAAGTCCTTCTAAATTAGCAAGGATGTTATTTCTGCAAACCTGAAATACCCCTCCTACTAAAGCCAGGTTATCAAGACCTGTTAAACTGGTCAGGGATGGATTACCACCACTTCCCGAAACATGAAGGGTACCGATTCTTAAATCCCCCTCAATAGAAATTATATTTTCCAATCCCGTTAGACTGGTCAGGGCATTGTTGTAGCTAATATCAAGGTCTCCCCCAATGGATGTCAGATTGTTAAGCCCAGTTAAATTTTCTAGGTTCCATGTATGATTTATTAATAGACCTCCCCCAATGAAGGTCAACACATTCAGACCGTTTAAATTGGTAATATTACTGCCTGTCCCAGATATTTCAACATTCCCTTCAATCTCCGTACAATTGGGATTGTTGATTTGAAAATTGTCGATCTCTTCCTGCGTTGTGAAAGTGATGCCCTCAGGCAGGCAAGGCTGAGAAAATGCTGTTGTTTGGGTAAACATCAGAGCGAAAATTAAAAATGTTAAGTTTTTCATTTTGACTTCCTTTTAATAGATATTAATGTGATCTTAAAAGACCATAATTGTTGCCGGTAAAACCGGGTAATATTCAATTTTATAAATGTCTGTTTAATTTTACAGGATGCCTTGTGTTATTTCTCCAAAAGCTTGGGTTATTCTGTCAGGTAGGGAATGTGTGGAAAATTGAGGAAAAAGAATCAAATTGTGTTTATCAAAAATCAATGATTTAGACCGTTTTGGTCGTTCAAGAATTTTTAATTGGTAATTATTTGATATTTACAATACAATATGAGTCGTTACAGACAAACTCTAATGATTCCTATGGGCAACAGGCGATTCACCAAACTCCTCCTTAAAAACCCGGCTGAACCAGGCCGGATTGCTGAAACCTGTTTCATAAGCTACCTCGGAGATATTGAGGGTTGTAGTTTTTAACAGCTCTTTTGCTTTCTGTAGCCTGACGGATCGAATGAACAAAGCTGTAGATTTTCCGGTAAGGGCTTTTAGTTTCCGGTATAGTTGTGATTCGCTCATACCTAGCGCCAGTGTTAGTTGGAGGGTGCCAAAATCAGAGTCATCAATATTATTTTCGATGTTATTAATTGCTTTTTGTAAAAACAGGCCTTCTAAATTATCTGAAGACAAAGTGGTTTTCAGCTTATATTTATCAGTACTGAATTTTTCAATCAAACGCTTCCTTAGGTTGATCATTTTTTCCATACGGATCAACAACTCTTTTTTGTCAAATGGTTTAGCCAGATATGCATCTGCCCCACTTATCAATCCTGTTAGGCGGTCTTCCTTTGTTGTTTTTGCAGTGAGCATAATAACAGGAATATGACTGGTGCGTTCATCCTGCTTTATAAATGAGCAAACCTCAAATCCATCTTTTATGGGCATCATCACATCGCAAATGATAATATCAGGGATGAGTTCAAGGGTTTTATCAATACCTTCCTGTCCATCTTTTGCGTGATGAACTTTATAGTCTTCCCCAAGGCATAAGGCTATGTATTTTGCTACATCCTCGTTATCCTCCACAATAAGTGTAAGCGGATGATCCATTTTGTCGAAAGTACCTGATCCGGACAATTCAGTTGTTTTAGATTTGCAGGTATTACACTTACCAATTTATCTGATATTTCACTGTCAACCTGCTTTCTGTCAAATTTAGGAACTTGTTTCTGTGA
Organism: Bacteroidota bacterium; assembly: GCA_013203545.1. GTDB lineage: Bacteria > Bacteroidota > Bacteroidia > Bacteroidales > 4484-276 > JABMQA01. The sequence continues at coordinate 3,964 of JABMQA010001114.1, read as the reverse complement.
ATTCCGTGTAACGGGTAAACTCACAGTAAATTCGCTGCCTTTGCCCACCTGGCTTTTAACTGTAATGCTACCCTTCATTAATTCTACCAATTCTTTTGATAAGGATAATCCTATACCCGTTCCTTCATTCTTGCGGGTAGAACTACTGTCGATTTGATAAAAGCGGTTAAAAATATGTGGGAGCACATCTGCCGGGATTCCAATGCCAGTATCTTTAATCTTTAATATTAAATTTTCAGAATGTGATTTTCCTGACATATTGAGGTGGCATATTACTTTACCACTTTCGGGTGTAAATTTTATCGCATTTGATAATAGATTCGACAGTATGGTAAATAATTTGTCGGGATCGTAATCCATCAATACCGATTCTGTCTCGTTATAAAAAACCAATTTAATCCCTCGTGACTCGGCATATGACTGAAATGATTCAGTTAGATACTGCAAATATGGAACAACATCTGCCAGTATAGGTTTCAATTCAAGTTTGCCGCTTTCCAGTTTTGATAAATCGAGCATTTGACTAACCATATTGAGAAGGTTGCCTGCGTTTCGTTTTATCATATCCAAAAAATCATTCAGGCGAATTTGCTCACCCGGTTCCAGACTGGACCTGATTTCATCGGCCATGCCTGTAATAACAGTAAGGGGTGTGCGAAATTCGTGGGTAATATTGGCATATAGCTGGCTTTTAATTTTATCCAATTCTTTAAGCCGGCTGGCTTCACGCAGAGCCAACTGCCGATTAAGCTGAAACCGGTAGAACCAAAACAATGTGCCTCCGATAGCGAGGATATATAAAGCATAAGCCCACCATGTTTCCCACCATGGGGGTGAAATGATTACTGAGATACTGGCTCCTTCCTCATTCCAATACCCATCATTATTACTGCCTTTTAAGCGAAATACATAATTACCAGGGCTCATATTGGTATACCTGGCAAAGCGCTGATTGCCACAATAATTCCAATCATCATCATATCCTTCCAGCATATATGCATATTGGTTCTTTTGCGAGTTTATGTAATTTAAGGCCACAAAATCGAAACTGAATTCATTTTCATTATACTTTAACCGGATTGCCTTTTTCTTAAATATTGGTTGTTCAAAATACTTCTTTTCATCAAACAAATAAAAGGCAGTAATAAAAACAGGTGGGATATACTTATTTTCTTTAATACTGTCAGGGTGGAATACATTAAAACCGTTATAACCACCAAAATACATCCAACCGTCTTTGTCTTTATAATAACTTCTTTCTGCATATTCTTTATCAACCAATCCGTCTGCTTCATCAAAATTTCTAAAAGTCCCTGTTTCCGGATTATATTTTGATAAACCTCCACTAATTGAACTAATCCATAGATGACCGTGATCATCAAAACACATTCCAGCGATTGCATTTTCGGGTAGACCGTCCTTTTTTGTAATGGCTGTAAATGTCTCGTCACTTTTGTTCATCTGATTTAAACCATTGGAGGTGCCAAGCCAGAGATGCTTGCTTTTATCTTCCTGTATAGCCCAGATATTTTCATCACTAATGCTATATGGATTATCAGGATCGGGCCTGTAAGTAATAAATGAAGTATCTCTCCTAACAAGTTTCTTTAAATAATATCCACCATACCATAAGTCGTTTTGCTTGTCCTCATAAATTACACGAATATCATTGGAACCAAGGCTGGTTGTATCATCCGGGTCATGGAAAAAATGATAAAATTTACCCGTCTTCCTATCCAAAATATTTAATCCCCTTGGAGTCCCAATCCAGAATGTGCCTGTGTTGTCTTCAAAAATTGCCAATACAACATCATCACATATACTGTACGGATCATCGGGATTGAATTGATAGCGGGTAAAATTATCAGTTTCCGGTTTATATTTATTCAGTCCGCCAAATGTACCAATCCAGATATCCCCTTTTTTGTCCTCAAAAAGGGCGCTTATAAAATTACTACTTATGGTATTTTCGTTTTTCACATCATACGTACAATGCTCGAAATTCATATAATTATGTTCCTCATTGCTGCGTGTCCTGTTCAATCCGCCACCAAAAGTACCAACCCACAAATATCCCTTTTTATCGAGAAGGAAAGTGCAAGCGTGGTTATGAGATAGCGTGTTTTTATCATTTATTTTATTTTGGACTTGCAAGAATGAATTGGCATACTGATTTAATCTGCTAATCCCATTGTTATATGCAATAATCCAGTTTTGCTGAGAATTATCAGCAAGAACCCGGATTGGTAAAAATCCACTGAGACTTGTTTGGTCATGTGGATCATTCCTGAAATGTTCTAAATCATTATTAAGTGGGTCAAAACTGAAGATGCCATCCCAGCTGTTTAGCCATAATATTCCATTTTTATCTTCTGTTATATCTGTAATTAAATTACTACCCTTCAAATTATCGTTATAAGGAATTAGAAAAGACAAAAAAGTATTATCTGATTTATACAATTTTGAGAATCCACCTTTACCACCAACCCAGATGTTACCTTTTTTATCCTTAAAAACTTTAAATAGAAAATCACTTATTATTGAATTTAAATCATCACCTGAAGAGCGGAAATTTTCAAATTGGTCATTGTCTGTATTGGGCATTTTTAATAAACCGTATCCATAAGTTGCAAGCCATAGCGCTTTAGACTGATCTTCAACCATGGACATAATTGGGTTATAGCAAAGAATTGATGAGTCTTTCTGATCCGGGAAAAAATGCCTGAACACTTCCTTATCGGGATTGAATTTACAAAGAGAACAATGGTTGGTATCTCTGGATACGAACCATAATGTTTTTGAATCATCAAGAAACATAGTTTCTGCTTCTTCAGAAGTTATTCCTATTGAAGAATATATATTTTTACAGAAGTCTTTAAAAACTTGTGTCTTTTTATTGAAATTTAATAATTTGTTTCCGGCATTAATCCAAAGATTTTCATCCAATTCAATAATTTCGCGAATGCTATTTATCGGATTATGATGTTCGATTGTATCCGGATAGAATGTTGTGAAATCTTCCGCAGCCCTGTTATACCTGCTCAAGCCATAGTCGGTACATATCCACATAATACTGTCTTTCCCCTCCAATATTTTATAGACATAATTAAAAGGCAGGGATTTGGGATTTTCAGAATCGCTATTAAAGATATTGAACTCATATCCATCATAAAGATTAAGCCCAAACTGGGTTCCTATCCAGATAAATCCATATTTGTCCTGGTGTATACAGGTAGTATACCTGGATGATAATCCCTGATCTACTCCTATCCTTTCAAACCTGGCATTTTCATTTTGAGCAGATAAACCTTTAGTGAAAATAAGGATTGCTATAACGATCAACAAGCATATTTTGTGAGTAATGCAAACCATTTGTAGTACTTAATAAACAGCACTTTTATAATTTAAACTTGATTGTGAAATAATCTCCTAACTGAATAAATCAATAACAGTGATATTTGCGTTAATTGTAACAGAATTTTCAAATGAACTAAACAATAAAGATAGTGAAATTCAGGAGATAATCAGAATTTCACTTGTTTTTCCCCATAAGCTTATCATTTTTTAATGTTGCCGTGATTGAAAGTCTTCAAAACAAATTAAACAAAATCAAAAAAGCATGTTTTATTGACTTCAGGTTGAGAGGCAGAGGTCGCCACGCCAGGGCGTGACCACTCCGTCAACCAAAAGGGAGATTGGAATTATTCAGTCTCCCTTATTTTTTTTGCCATGTTCTACACCTACATTATATTTTCTGAAACAACCAACCGGTATTATGTCGGATCAGCCCAAAATGTTGAGGAACGGCTCAGACGTCATAACAATGATCATTCAAAATCAACAAAAGGGAAAGGGCCATGGAAACTTTTGAAATCATTTGGTTTTGAAACCAGGTCGGAAGCGATGAAATTTGAGAGAAAAATTAAAAAAAGAGGCGCTGGTAGATTTTTGGAGGATATTGGAT
>JABMQA010001113.1 GCA_013203545.1 Bacteroidota bacterium | reverse complement strand
TTTAAATATCATTTTTAGACAGGTTCTTATAATTATGGAAAAACGTATAGAAATAATTCAGGGTGACATCACCAAACTCAAGGTTGATGCCATTGTTAATGCTGCCAACAGAAGCCTGCTTGGTGGCGGTGGGGTTGACGGCGCCATACATCGTGCTGCAGGGCCGGAATTGCTTGCCGAATGCAGGGTATTGCAGGGATGTGAAACCGGCCAGGCAAAAATCACCCGGGGATTTCTTTTACCTGCAAAATATGTTATTCATACGGTTGGCCCAATTTGGCGTGGTGGCGGAAATAACGAATCCATGTTTTTGGCGTCATGCTACGAAAACAGCCTGCAGTTAGCATCTGATAATAACTGTTATTCCATCGCATTTCCAAACATCAGTACCGGGGTTTATGGCTTTCCCAAACATGTAGCAGCCGAAATTGCCATTGTACAGGTTAAACAATATATTGCAAAAAATGATGTTCCTTCAAAAGTTATTTTTTGCTGTTTTGATGATGAAAATTTTGGCATCTATTCGCATTTGTTAAATCAATAAAGTTATATTCGCAATACTATTAATAAGGTGAAGCACACGATTAGGTTGTTGTTAATAACATCAGGGATTTTTATTTTTACAAACTCACTATTTTCTCAAAACCCAAAAAAACAGGTTAAGGCCGTCAGGATTGAGCAAGCGCCCGTTATTGATGGTTTGTTGAATGAAGGGGTTTGGCAGGCAGCTCAGCCGGCCACAGATTTTATTCAGTACGATCCCTACAATGGCCCGGATGCAACGGAGCGTACAGAGGTAAAGATTTTATACGACAATGTCGCGCTGTACATTGGGGCCATGATGTACGATATCTCACCTGACTCCATTCTCACCGAACTTGGTTTCCGTGATTCTGATAACCTGAATGCCGATTTTTTTTCGGTTGATATCAGTACCTTTAATGACGGGCTAAACTCGGTGGCATTTATGGTTACCGCTTCCGGGGTACAATTGGATGCCAAAGTCTATAATGATGATGATGACGATGACTGGAACGCCGTTTGGCAAAGTGAAGTTAAAATTGTTGACAGTGGTTGGTCCGCAGAGCTAAAAATACCCTATTCGGCATTGCGCTTTCCTGAAATAAAAGATCAAACGTGGGGTTTGAACCTCTGGCGAAGCATTCGTAGAAAGCGGGAAACCGACTCATGGAATTTCGTAGATAAGGAAATTGATGGCAAGGATAAGCAGGCCGGTGAACTCACACATCTCATCGACATCAAGCCACCGCTGCGACTGTCGCTTACGCCCTACGTTTCGGGGTATGTTGAAAACCTGGCAGATGATGCCAACTGGGGATATTCCTTTAATTATGGTATGGGCCTGAAATATGGCATCAACGAAAGTTTTACCCTTGATGCGACGCTGATTCCGGATTTTGGCCAGGTACAATCCGATGATCAGATATACAACCTTTCACCGTTCGAAGTTTACTACGAAGAAAAACGACCGTTTTTCACAGAAGGTACCGAGCTTTTCGACAAGGGTGATATTTTTTACTCCAGAAGGGTTGGAGATGAGCCTGACCTTTATTGGGCTGTTAACGACAGTCTCGGGGAAGGAGAATATATTTCCGATAATCCAGGCAAAGCCAAGCTGATTAATGCCACCAAAATATCAGGCCGGACCAACGGAGGACTGGGAATCGGTGTGTTCAATGCCATGTCAGCAAATACATTTGCCACCATCAAAGATTCGCTTAACAACAGCAGGACGATCGAAACACAGCCTTTTAGTAATTACAACATGGTGGTGCTGGATCAAAATCTTAGAAACAACTCCTACATCAGCTTCTACAACACCAATGTTTATAAAGGCAAAAATCACTATACCGCCAATGTTTCGGGAACCGAATTTCAGTTGTTTAATAAATCAGCTTCTTACTCGTTTTTTGGCATGTTTAACACAAGCCAGAAATACAATCCACATGAAAAAACCGATCTTGGTTTTTTATATAGCTGGCGGCTCATTAAAACATCCGGCCAGTTGAGATTCCACGTAGGGCAGCATGTAGAAACCGATACCTACAACCCGAATGACCTTGGCTATCTTCAGTCGAACAATGAAATTAGTTACAATGCAAGCCTGGATTACAATTTTTACGACCCTTTCTGGAAACTGCTTAACCTGTATAACTCCATAACCGTATGGTATGAGAGTTTGTACGCCCCCCGTAATTTCACTGAATTCGGGATTTTTGCCCGGACACGCGGCACCTTCAGGAATTACCTGACTACAGGTCTTAATATTGATATCAACCCGGTTGAATCGCATGATTATTATGAGTCCCGGACGGATGGAAGGGTTTATTTAGAACCACCGAAATGGGAGTTGGGAACCTGGTTTTCGCCCGATTACCGGAAACCATTTATCATCGATTTAAGGGTGAATTTTGAAAGATCTTCAAGGTACGACCAAACTTCATATTCGATAGTTTTTTCACCGAGGTGGCGTGTAAACGACAGGTTAACTTTCAGGTTGAATTCGGAATATGAACGTGACCTGAACGACATCGGATATGTTGATGACAGAACAATTGAAGAAGCCAAGCAAATCATATTCGGCCGCAGAAACCTGCAAACCGTCGAAAATGTGATCCAGACCACCTATATTTTCAACAACAAGCTTGCTTTGGACTTCAGGCTGCGGCACTATTGGCTGAAAGCTTTATACAACAAGTTTTACCGACTGGACCAGGATGGCTATCCCGACCCGACTGATTACAACACCAACAACGATTTTAATTTCAATGCTTTCAATATTGATATGATTGTAAGGTGGGAGTTTGCCCCCGGTAGTGAGTTGGCGGTAGCCTGGAAAAATGCCATCCTTACCTTTAATGATGGTGAGGTGGTGAATAAATTTTTCAACAACCTTAAGAACACCCTGGAATCCCCTGCCGATAACAGCTTCTCGGTTAAGTTGCTGTATTACCTGGATTATTTGTATTTGAAGAAGAAGAAATAATAATCTTCTCCTTCACGATAGTATCATTTGATAGTATCAAAGTAGTAAAAATAATATTATTGTCCGGTTAATATTTATAGATTCTTCGCTACGCTCAGAATGACAATATGTTACATTTAGTGATGAGGGGAGGGCTTGGTTGGCGGCAAAGCCGCCAACCAAGCCCTCCCAAAAAATATAACCCTCTGTCATTCTGAGCGAAACGAAGTGTAGCGAAGAATCTATTAAAACCATCATATTTTTTCCCGGACAACAGAATAAAAATAACTCAAATATGTAAATAAAAAACCTCCGGAGGTATTGTAACTCCGGAGGTCTTTATTCGAAATTGCTAAATCTTATGATTTGGGCCAGCAGGAAAACTATTGACCCATTCAATCCATCTACTTCAGGTATTTCTCCAGGAACTTCTCCATGGCCCTGTAAAAATCGAACCGGTTTTCCTCGTTGTGGAA
>JABMQA010001112.1 GCA_013203545.1 Bacteroidota bacterium | reverse complement strand
GCCAGTCGTAATATTGCAAGCCGTTGATGTGATAGTCCTTGAGATTGTTAATGACACCATTTGTTTGATCGGATGTTATATCTCCAAAAGCTGAGAGAAAACCATATCTGGGGAATCTGGCCCAGTCGGAAGAGACATCCACGCCTACAGTCCCAACATTTTCTTCCATCCCGTCCACTGTTCTGTACAATTCTACCATGTATCCTTTAAAATCACCAGTTGGTGGCGACCAGGTCCAGGTATTTGCGGTCAGGTTTTCTTCACCAATGACCCCGCCCAAAAACTTATACCTGATCATAACATCTGCGGGAACCGCATCAACCGAAAATACCACCTCCTGCCCCGGATCATACCGGCACAGGTCTGTTGTTATCTCAACCAACACATCATCATCATCATCCGGATTATAATGGAAATCGTCATCCTTTTTGCAACTGAAAAGCAGCACTAATTTTACTGACAGAAGAATAGAAATGATATTTTTATAATTGATCATCATAGGTTAATCCGTATGTTCAAAGCAAATATAGTAATGTAGAACGAATAAAATTTCATTGATAGTGCTTTAAGTTTGCTCAGTGCCACTCCGGGAAGTAATTTTTTTAATAAGACCGAGGCTGTTTCAAAAGTTAAGATTATTGTACATTTCTCCGATTTTCTTGCTTTGTGCAACTTTGTGGCTTCTTTGTGATCCTCTGTGTAACAACTTTTTGCGAGCTAGACACAAAGTTACACTAAGAAGCCACAGAGGAACACGGAGACTTTTGAGACAGCCTCTTCTTATTGTGAGAACTGGCTGTATTGACAGACACTACTTCAAGATAGTCATCACCCCCTCATCCAGATTAATGGTAATTTCCCAGGTACCGGCATCACCCTCTGCCAGCCTCCATTTGTTATCCGGCCCTTCACATCCATGTGTTATGATGTATTCCGTATTCAAGAGGGATTGGTCAGGTGTGGCTGCATTTACCCAGTCACCATCGCACCAGTCGCCCTCAAATTTGGAGATCTTAAACTCTCCGGTTGGATTATCGGCACCAAGCTCACCGTTGAAAATGAAATAGCCATCTACATATGTCATGGGCTCCGGATCGGCAATATTCCATCCGTTGGGGCCCCCGTCACCAATCAGGTAGAGCGTAATCGGATCAAACTGTATGGTATTGTCCATGGTATTTAATGTTACTTTATACCTACCCTCGTTTTCGGTGGTAACCAGCCATTTATTATCAAGATCGCACCCTGAATTTTGTTCAACTTCATTGGATGTCAGATCCTGACCATTCACCGGCGGCCTGTACCATTCGCCACACCAGTCGCCCAGAGGGCCTGCAAAAATCTTAAACTCACCGGGTGTAAAATTCGCCTCATAGGTGAAAATAAACGGATCTTCTTCACTTTGCGTGAATGGTTGTGGTGTATCAATATCCCATCCACTTGGTGAAGCATCACCAACCATCCATAGCATGGAGAACGGAGGTGAAAGGGTGGATTCGATTAAAATGGTAAGATTTATAAGATTGACGGTAATTGTATATTGCCCGCTTTCATAAATTTCCCACTGCAGGTCTTCTCCGCTTCCGCCTTCGTTAAATACCATCATCGTGGAATCTGCCGGGTTACGCGTATAAAAATCCTGGCACCAACAGGTATCCCGGTTTACAGGAAATTTGAATGTACCTGCTGCCAGTTGCCCCTGATAGACGAATGTGGCCAACACGGATGTGGAGGGTGTCATCTCAATGGCGTTTGCAATATCCCAGCCGGCCGGTGTGGCACTTCCGATGATATACAATTCCGCCGAAAGAGGTTTGTAAGGCGTAATAGTAACTTTTGTAGCTGCGACCTGTGGTGCAACACCCTCACTTGCTACTGTGGCCGTTATTTTTACCTCCATAACCTGGGCAGTTCCGGGATCCACACCAAAAGTATTCAGCAAAATGTGGTTGAGTGTTCCATATTCAAATGTAAAAGAAAATACATTCTTTCCCAGGTCATATTCCAGCGGTATGGATGAATCATCACCATCCTTCTTCATTTCCAGCTTATAGCTGATGGCTGAATTTGTGCCCTGGTTGGTGCCTGTAGTCCAGTTGAAAGCCAACAGATTTTGAGCAAATTGTTCTTCCAGCACCAAAGTAGAACTTGAGCTGGTTAAGGAAAGCACATCATCCTGTTGAGCCGGAATTTCCAGGTACTCCTTCTTGCAGGAGATGGCAACGAAAATCAGTAAAACCGGGAGGATGTAAAACAGTTTATTTTTAAGCATTAACTTTTTCATAATAGCATATTTTTAATATCCGGGATTCTGAATTAAACTTGGATTTCTATCAATTTCAATCTGGGGGATCGGGAACAGCAAATGTTTTTCGGTTGCATTTGTTTTGCCAATCGAATGAAGGAAATCGAGTGCATACTGACCATTATTTACCCTGATCATATCGAACCACCGCTGACCTTCGAAAGCCAGTTCCATTCTTCGTTCATGAAGTACTGCATCTCTGAAGGATGCCTGATTCAAACCAGATGTAATCTCCGACAACCCTGCACGGATTCTTACCTTGTTCAATGGGGTTTCGGCTTCGCCGGTCTGCCCTAATTCATTCAATGCCTCAGCCTTCATCAGCAATACATCAGCAAAACGTAAAACCGGAAAATTGAGCGGGCTGTTATCGTATGATGCCGAAACGCTTAATGGTACCAGGAATTTCCTACAGTTAAAACCTGTTAATGAATAGGAGGCTGTGTAGGTATTCCCATCAAAATCAGGTCCCCCTTCATAAAGGGCAGTTACATCTTTGCGCAGGTCATCCTGTTCATATGAATCCATAAATTCCTGTGTGGGCTGGTTCCATCCATAGGCTCCGCCAACAAACCCCGAACCTCTGGGCCCCATAAACGGGCTGGTCCAGCTGGCCTGGTTTTCATTACTCCAGAAATTGTACCCGCCATCGCCGGCATATTGTACCTCGAACAAGGATTCGATTGAATTTTCAGCAGCAGGATTAAAATTATCAGCATAATGTTCATTCAGGTCAAATCCCATTGCTTCGATCTGGGATGTAAGGGTCACTACTTCGCTCCAGTATCCCAGGGTAAGGTTTACCTTGGCCAATAGTCCCAGGGCAGCTCCTTTGTTGGCACGGCCCAGATCATCGCCGGTATAGGTACTCTTTTCCGGTAAGAGCGAAATAGCCTGTTCAAGATCGCTTATAATCTGATCATAAACCAGCACTTTGGAAACCCTTGCAGGAAATAAGTCTGTATCGACTGTTCCCGGCTTGATTATCAAAGGGACATCCCCAAAATACCTCACCAGGATAAAATAGTAGTGTGCGCGTAAAAAATAGGCCTCACCCATCGAGCGGTTTTTTATGGATTCTTCTATTTCCAGTGATGGCGCCACATCAAGGACGATATTGGACATCAGGATTCCCGGCCAGGGGCCTCTCCAAAGGTCGAGTACACCTGCGTTATCAGTTGCGGTAACAAAATTGGCCATGTCCTGGGTTTCGATGCCATCGGAACCACCACCGGCTCCAACAATGCTGTTGCCGGCCATGATATCGGATGTCCACATCCTCATGTTATAAAGCTTTGGCCACTGTAATGGCTGGTAGGCGCCATTTACAACTGTGATCAGCTCTTTTTCGTTGGTGGGATAATTTGCGGTATTGATGCTGTCGGGCGGTACTTTGTCCAGGTAATCCTTTGAACAATTCGTCGTGATCAGCAAAACAATTATAAAAGCTATGTTTTTTATTATTTTCATGATTTCGTGTGTTTAAATTCCAATATTTAATCCGATGGAGATGGTTCTCGTTACCGGGTAAAGATTATTATCTATGCCACTTGTTGAAACTTCCGGATCGAAACCCGTATAGTTGGTGATGGTGAATAGGTTTTGTCCGGAAAGGTATACTCTTGCGTTCTTAAAGATTTTCTTACCAAAAAGCTTATCCGGAAAATCGTAGGCAAGTGTAACAGATTTCAACCTGAGGTAGGATCCGTCTTCGATAAACCTTGTGGATGCACGACTGTTATTGTTCGGGTCGCCATAAACAGCGCGGGGCACGGTGTTGCTTGTGCCAGCACCCGTCCACCTGTCCAATGCAGATTCAGCCTGATTGGTCGTTACTGCCATTCCTTCCGTATAGATGCGGTTGGCATTAAAAATCTGGTTTCCATACACACCCTGAAGGAAAATATTCAAACTGAAATTACCATAGGTCAATGTGTTGTTGAAAGAGAACATAAGATTGGGGTTGGGATTGCCGATGAAGGCCCGGTCGGCATCGTTAATTACGCCGTCGTTGTTGAGATCCCTGTACCTGATGTCGCCTGGGGAAGTGCTGTTGCCTGGCGCATCGCCCGGTACCTGTACTGCTGCGTTGTCAATTTCTTCCTGGGTCTGGAATAAACCATCCTGCACATAACCGTAATAAACATTGACGGGGTATCCGTTTTGTATCCGCGACAAATTATAGTTAAGCCCGATGCTGCCGGTGGTCAATGGCACATCACTGTTGATATCAATTACTTCGTTTTTGTTATATGAGATCACCAGATCCGAAGTCCAGCTGAATTTTTCGTTTTCAATATTCCGTGTACTGATAATGGCTTCAATTCCAGAGTTTCTGATCTCACCTGCATTTACATAAGGGACGTAAATATCTGAGTAACCGGAAGTAACCGGAACGGATTGCGGTACCAGCATATCTTCGGTGTTTTTGATGTATCCGTCAAGAGAAAAATTCACGCGTTCATCCAGCAAAACCATATCCACACCAATGTTTATTTGTTTCTGGGATTCCCATTTTACATTGGGATTTGGCAAAACCGTTGGCACTGCTGCCGTAACGAAATTGCCATTGAAATTATAGAGGTAAGTGTTGTAAGTAGATGCGAAAGAATAGTTCCCGATGTTCTGGTTTCCTGTTACCCCAAAGCCTGCCCTGATTTTTAAATCATCTATCCAGCCAACATTGAAAAAATCCTCATTTGAAATGCGCCAGGCTGCTGATACGGATGGGAATGTCCCCCATTTGTTTCCATCACCAAACCTGGATGATCCATCACGTCTTACCGTTGCGGTGAGATAGTATTTGGCCTGGTAATTAAGATTAACCCTTGCAAAATAGGAGAACAACGACCACTCCGAATTGCTACCGTTTAATGTCACCTGATCCACTCCATTGTTCAATGTTTGGGTGAGATCACTCGGGAAATTCTGAATGGACCCGTTCATGTATTCGTACCTGTTTTCCTGCGCACTGGTACCCACCATCGAAAGAAGGTTGAGGCCGCTGGCAAAGTTTTTCTCATAGGTTAATGTATTATCCCACAATAGGGTCACACTTTGGTTGGCCCCTTCATACAAATAGGCCTCCTGCTGTGAATGCGAATCCCAATCATAAGCCGGAGCCCAGGTACGGGGCTTCCAAAAGTTGCCTTCAGCTCCAAATAATGTCTTGAATTTAAAATCCTTCAAAAAGGTAAGTTCACCAAACAAAGTACCCTGAAAATTATATCCTTTCGTAGTGTTTTGAACTGTGTTGGCTTTTCCAATGGGATTAACCACATCACCGGAATAAATTGGCTGACCGATCGGCCCACTGTAGTCGCCATTTTCCCGGTAAATGGGTTGGGTAGGCAGCGATAACATCGCCCGTTGAATACTGATATCACCGGACTTTTTAATGTCGTGGTTCAGTTTAAAGTTGTTGCCAAACTTAAGGTATTCATTCACCTTTGTGTCAGCATTAAACTGAAATATGTACCTTTCGTACCCTGTGCTGATTATTGTACCTTCCTGATTAAAATAGTTCAAGGAAGTATATACATTGGATTTTTCATTTCCGGCGGCATATGAAAGCGAATAACTGCTTACAATACCATTTCTGAAAAAGGCATCCATCCAATCCGTTCCTGTGCCCAGTGAGGATGGGTTGGCAAAATCAGGGTTGGGTACAAGGCCTCCGTTGGTCAGCATTTCATTATTCAATGTGGCAAATTGTTCGGCATTGAGTACCTTCACCATATCGGTTGGTGAGGCAATCCCTGTATAAAAATCAAAATTAAGGGATGGTTTGCCGCTTTTTCCACTTTTTGTGGTAATGATCACAACCCCATTGGCTCCCCTGGCGCCATAAATGGCTGTTGCCGAGGCATCTTTAAGTACCTGCATCGACTCGATGTCGTTCATGTTCACCTGGTTAAGGCCACCATTCAGCGGCAT
>JABMQA010001111.1 GCA_013203545.1 Bacteroidota bacterium | reverse complement strand
CACCACCAGGTACAACGGCTTGTCAGGCCTGAAATTCCCGATGCATCCCCGTAAATCCCCATTTTTATGCAGGGTTACAAATGCACCGGTGGGTGTATGCAGTGTTTCAGAAAAATCCGATGCATCAATTTCAGGCAACCGGTTGTTTTTAATATATTCCGCTACTGTGGCCCGGGCGATATGAAGCAAATCATTTTTGTCTTTGTCTGTCAAATTGAAGCCTGATACTGCGGATGTACTTTTCTTTGTTACAGCCATCGACCAGTATCCCACTACACGGTTCTTGTCGCCAAAATCAACATCACCTGAATTTTTATACTGAATGGGAATGATCTCCGTATCCGGCATATCCTTTATCATATTCAGCAATGCTAGCATGGATGTCCAGCCACACATGCTGGTGGCAAGGTTAGAAACACGTTCATTTGCATGCTCCTCCAGCACAGCCATCAGTTCGCCGGGCGATTTGGTCACAACAGCATCTGCAGTCTCCCCATCAACTCTCACAGCATCTTTATAGGGTGGATAGTGTGAAAAATCGCTACTGATGACAAACAGGTTGTTTTGATTAAAAAATGGTTTAAGCGCCCTGGCGATTTGTTCAGCGGCTTCAACAGTCTGGCTGCCGATAACGATGGGAACAATCCTGAATTCTGATTTCATCACATATTGGAGAAAAGGCAACTGCACTTCCAGGCTATGCTCCTGTGAATGTGCTGTTTCGTTGAAGGAAAATATTTTATTTTCTTGGATCAACTTATCCGCCAGATCAATATCAACCTCAACCTCGCCAAGTGGTGTAACATAATTTCCCATATTGTAAATGGATGCACCATTGAAATGAGCACGATGACTCGAGCCTATGATAAATATCCTGTCATAACTTTTTAAGGGATCAATCTGATTAAAGCTCGACGCAGCTACCTCACCGGAATACACGTACCCGGCATGTGGAGAAATGATGGCCACTACATCCGACACTTCCTTCGGTTTCGCTTTTAAAAACAATACCTTTAAATCTTCTCGCAATTCAGTGGGATTGCCGGCATAAAACTGCCCTGCAACTACAGGCTTTCTGTTGATCAGGTCTTTGTCTTTTTTTTGGCCTTTGCACGAAGAATTGGAAAATAAAAATGAAAACATGATGATCAGATAAATTACCGGGATTCTCATTTTTTAACTAATTTCGATTTTTTCAAATGAGTTAACCAATTTGTCAGGAAACAAATGTACAAAATTAAACTCAGTAACGAAAATTGTTTAACAATTTCCATAATTATTACAGGCTCCGTCGCGCTGATGGTGCAGATAATATTTTTAAGGGAATTTTTAAATATTTTCATGGGAAATGAACTGGTGATGGGTATGATCCTGGGAAACTGGATGATTGTTTCCGGAGCGGGGGCATATTTTGGAACAAAACTATTCAGGAAAACAGAACTTTTAGATCAGATAATTGCCGGATTGTTGATCCTGGCGGTTCTACCTTTCATTTCTGTCTTTTCACTTTATTTCTTTAAATCCATTTTT
This sequence comes from Bacteroidota bacterium, assembly GCA_013203545.1. Classification (GTDB taxonomy): domain Bacteria; phylum Bacteroidota; class Bacteroidia; order Bacteroidales; family 4484-276; genus JABMQA01. The sequence goes on along the minus strand of JABMQA010001111.1, from coordinate 9,831 downwards.
TATCCTCCGGGCGTACTGCCCGGGTTTTTGAGAACATGGCTGTTTTCTTTTTTGATCATGCTGCCGTTTTGTTTTACTACAGGGTGGATGTTTACGAAATTCGTGATGATTTTTAACAAATGTTCATCAACCCAATCAGCGCCAAAAGTTTATGGATTGGAGGCTGCCGGTAGTGTTGCCGGAGGATTCATTTTTACATTCCTGCTTCTGGAAATATTTTCAACTTTTCAGATACTGGTTGTGATCTCCACGGTGATGATTTTGGCAGCAATCCTTTTACAGATATCTTTCATTAAAAAAACAAAATGGCTCCATTTGATGGTGATTTACCTTTTGTTCATTGTACTAATCAACATGGTACTGGATCTGGATAACCTTACCAAATCGTTGGTTTATAAAGACCAGGAAATCCTTTTCAACCAGGATACCCCCTATGGCAACATTGTAATTACACAATCAGGTGACCAGTTTAATTTTTTCGAAAACGGAATAAGTCTCTTTTCAACAAACAATGTTGTTGCCAATGAGGAGACGGTTCATTACTCCATGGTTCAACATCCCGATCCACAAAATATCCTTTGCATTTCGGGCGATCTGTCCGGTCTGGTAAATGAAATTAAGAAATACAAACCGCAACATATCGACCTGATTGAAATGAACCCGGTTTTACTGGAAAGTATTGCTCATTATACAGGACTGAGATCTTCAGATAGCATCAGCCTTTTTCATGAAGATCCAAGGCAATTCATTCTAAATACAAATGCCCGGTATGATGTGGTTTTGGTCAATCTCCCCTCCCCTTCCACAGCGCAGATAAACAGGTTTTATACCATCGAATTTTTTGAAAATGTAAAATCCCACATTTCACCGTCTGGTGTGGTAATACTATCCCTCGAAGGTAGCGAAAATTACCTTGGGGAGGAATCAGCACATTTGTACGGGATTGTTTTCAACACTCTGAAGTCCTGCTTTGTTAATGTGGAGGTTATTTCCGGGCAGGCAAACTACTTCCTGGCATCCAATGGCAATATTACTTTGGATATTATCCGGCAAATAAACCATCTTGGAATCGAAAATAAATATGTAAATCAATATTATGTGAATGATTTGCTGGTCAGGCAAAAGAGCGTATCCTTAAAAAAAATGATTGATAAGGATGCGGGCATCAACAGGGATTTCTTTCCGATAGCTTATTTTACACAAATAAAATACTGGTTGAGTTGGTTTGGGATGGATTTAAAATTAATGCTGATCATTTTGACGGGGGCAATTCTTCTCGTCTTGTTGTTAATATCCAATTACAATAAAGCCATTTTCGTTGCCGGGTTCACGGCCGCATCAGTTGAGGTTATGCTACTCATTGCATTTCAGATCTTGTTCGGGTATCTGTTCAGGGATATGGCCATGCTCATTGCGCTATTTATGGCCGGACTTGCAACAGGTGCGTTTTTGGTTCGCGGTCAGGTTTTTCGGGTTACAAAACTCAAAGTTGTCGCGAATCAGTTTTTTATTGGTTTATCTGCCCTGCTGGTCGTTTTGTTTTTTATGTACAGCAACAAAATTCAACAATATACCACTATCCAATACCTTTTGCTTTATGCTTTGATGTTTACTCCCGGATTGTTAACCGGTTTTCAATATGCGCTGATAACCATGATAAATAATTCCGGAGGGACACGTGCTGCAGCATCGGCCTATGCTTTCGACCTGGTTGGTTCGGCAGGAGGGGCTATTATTGTCGCCATGTTGCTCATTCCTGCGTTTGGGCTAATATGGTCCGGGGTATTTTTGTTTGTCTTAAATGTTTTGATTGCAGGATGGCTGTTGATTAATAGATCAAAGCCAGGATTTCGTTAATCCGTACTTTCTTTGTTCGTTTCCAAAAGCAGCATACAGGCATCAATCATACTTAAAAAACTAAGTCGGTTTATATGATTTGAACCAATCAACATCTAAACTGTTTATTATCGATATCCAATATATTTAATAATGAACATAGGAATTTTAAAGGAGCAGGCACCCGAAAACAGGGTTGCGTTATTACCCGCAGCACTTCGGGAGTTATTCGATCTAAAGGCCACAGTAAGCATCGAAGAAGGAGCAGGAAAAAATGCTTATGCCGACGATGGTCAATATACAGAGGCGGGAGCAACGGTTGTAAGTCGTGATGAAATTTTTAAAAATACCGCGCTCATATTAAAAGTTAATTCCCCGACAATTGAAGAAATTAAAATGCTCAGGCCCGGACAGGTGATTGCCGGGACACTCAACCCCTTATCCGACCATGAATTGGTTACCGACATGAAGAAAGGGGGTATTACTGCATTCAGTCTTGATGCCATCCCGCGTATCACCCGTGCACAGGCCATGGATGTGTTGTCGTCGATGGCTACCGTAGCAGGATATCGTGCTGTACTGGAAGCAGCCTACAACCTGCCCACATTCTTCCCAATGTTTATGTCGGCAGCCGGAACCATTAAACCGGCAAAATTGCTGGTTCTCGGGGCAGGCGTAGCCGGATTGCAGACTATTGCCACTGCACGAAAACTGGGTGCTGTGGTTGAGGTTTTTGATGTGAGGGCTGCCGTAAAAGAGGAAGTCCAAAGCCTTGGCGGGAAATTTATCGAGGTGCAGGGCGCCATTGATGATGCTTCTGCAGGTGGCTATGCTGTTGAACAGACCGAAGAATTTAAACAGAAACAAAGCCAGATGATACAGGATCATGCCATCAAATCGGATGTGGTGATTTGTACCGCTCAGATACCTGGAAGAAAGGCACCGGTATTGATAAGAAAAAATACCGTTGAAAATATGAAGCCGGGATCTATTATCATCGATCTGGCAGCTTCAACAGGCGGAAACTGTGAAGTGACGGAAAATGACACAACCATTGTTTACAATGGAGTAAAAATTATCGGGAATTCAAACTATGCATCGGGAATGCCGGTGGATGCAAGCCGGATGTATGGTAAAAACCTGATAAACTTTCTGAAACTCATCATTGATGATGAGGGTAACCTGAATCTTAACTTTGAAGATGCTGTGGTGAAGGGTGCTTGCATCACACATAATAGTGAAATAGTTAATGAACGGGTGAAGGCGGCGATGGAGGGGTGACCTCATCCCCCGACCCCTTCTCCTGGAGGAGAAGGGGAGCTATCTCCGAAAAAAAACATCCTGGTTTGACATACTGAAACAATTTAAAATTTAAAATTCCTATATTATGGACGAAATAATAACTTTTTTCTACTCATTCAGGGAGCCCATATTTATTATGGTACTTTCCATTTTTCTTGGAATTGAGGTAATCTCCAACGTTCCTTCGGTGCTTCATACACCATTGATGTCCGGCGCCAACGCCATTAGCGGAGTGATCATTATCGGCGGGATTATCCTCGTTGGCCATACTGACATCTCGGTGATCTCGGTTAAATTGGTTCTGGGTATTCTCGCAATACTATTAGGTACGCTCAACGTGGTGGGAGGATTTGCAGTTACCGGCCGGATGCTGGATATGTTTAAAAAGAAAAGAGAAAAACAGCCCCAAAATTAATATGACATCATGGATAAAATTTTGCAAACATTCAATGGATTTGACTTCACAGTTGGCAGTGCCATACTGGAATTCAGTTACCTGCTGGCTGCCATCTTTTTCGTGGTCGGATTAAAACTGTTAAGCCATCCCGAAACTGCCCGTCGGGGAAATTTTTGGGCAGCGGCCGGAATGATGCTTGCTATGATCACAACCCTGTTTTTGCACCAGGATGGTGACGGCAACAGAATTGGGTTGATGAATGTAATGGTAATCGTGGCGACGATCGCTTTTGGTGGAGCTTTAGGCCTGGTTATTTCAAAACGCATAAAAATGACGGCGATGCCGGAATTGGTATCTTTTTTCAATGCTACAGGGGGCGCAGCTTCTGCACTGGTCGGACTGCTCGAATTCGGCAATCCAAAAAACGAATCCCTTCTTGTTACATTGTTGGGACTGATCATCGGATCCATCGCGTTTAGCGGGAGTATGATAGCCTATGGCAAACTGAGTGGTAAGATCGGTAACCTCAAAGCCGGTTTCATGAAATATGTTAACATTTTAATTCTTGCCGGCCTGGTGGTTATGACAGTTTATGTGCTCATCCAACCTTTCCCGCACGAATATGCCATTTTGGTTTACATCCTTTTTGCTGCCGCACTGGCCTATGGAATTTTATTTGTAATGCCCATTGGTGGCGCCGATATGCCGGTGGTTATTTCACTGCTCAATTCATTAACCGGTATTGCCGCTGCCATGGCCGGTTTTATCTATCACAACCTGGCTATGATCCTGGGTGGTATTTTTGTAGGTGCTGCCGGTTCGATATTAACACTGCTGATGTGCAAAGCCATGAACCGTTCGCTGCTGAGTGTTGTTCTTGGCGGTTTCGGAGGAGGCAGTTCAGGAGTTGTTGGAGAGGAAGGTGGAGTAATCAAAGAGATTACACTGAGTGATGCCTCCGTGCTACTGGCCTACTCACAAAAAGTGGTGATGGTCCCGGGATACGGTTTGGCCGTGGCGCAGGCACAACATTTAACCCATGAAATGGAAAAGGTGTTAGAGGGAAAAGGCGTTTCGGTAAAATATGGCATACACCCGGTTGCAGGCAGAATGCCCGGTCACATGAACGTTTTGCTTGCCGAAGCCGATGTTCCCTATGAAAAACTGGTGGAGATGGATGAGATCAACAAGGAAATCGGTTCAACTGATGTTGTGATTGTGATCGGAGCCAACGATGTGGTAAACCCTGCAGCTCACGACACACCCGGAAGCCCGATTTACGGGATGCCCATCATCAATGCAGCACAAGCGAAAAACGTGATCGTAATGAAACGTGGCATGGGCAAAGGCTACGCCGGAATCGAAAACCCCCTGTTCTTTAAAGACAATACACGGATGTTGTTTGGAAATGCAAAGGAGACTTTGCAGAAATTGGTGGGTGAGATCAATACGTTATAGGCCGTATCAGGGTATGTAGAGACACCACGCATGGCATCTCTACATACCCAATTCATCACCCCCATTAAATCTGTCATTATCCCATTTCTTCGGATTGTTCCTGATATATTCCCGGATTTTATTAAATGATTGATCATCACGAATGATATGATCATGGAAACGTTTCTGCCATTCAAAATCGGGATTAATTTGCCTGGCCTGAATGGCAACAGCCGATTTATATCCTCGTAATATGGATGATAAATTATTTCGTTGGGTACCCTGTTTGGTATTTTGTTTTGGGGATGATTTGTATGGGGATTTTACCGAATCGGTTGTGGTTTCCCATAGAGACGCCATGCCTGGCGTCTCTTCCGCCACGGCAACCATCAACCCCAGGTAAAAATTCATTATCGTTGTAATTTGTTTTCCCGATTAAACCATCAAATCAATCAACCCCCACCATCACCACCTTTTTTGTCACAATACCAGAATCCGTTTTAATCTTCACAAAATAAATTCCCGGTTCTACCCAATTTTCATTCTCATTTTCCCCGGTCCAGATTACCAAATTGGAATTTAATTGGGAATAATTTTTCACAAGATTGCCATTCATATCTGATATTTCAACCTTTACGTTTTTCGAAAACGTATTTCCCAATTCAATATACAATTCTGATGAAAACGGGTTGGGATAAATCCTGACATTATCAACCTGCTCAAAATTTTCAATAACAACAGGTAAATCAGGATTGAGCTGTTTCTTTCTTAAAATCCATTTATCAGGGTCAAGATCAACGGTAGAAACTTCTTTGTTCAGATCAAAATAAAACTGCTGGTCTTGCTGGTCATTCCAAACTGTTACCGTTGTGTCGGTTCCATCGGTAAAATTGATTTGTAACCGAACCGGCATTTCAAAAACCGGTCGGTAGCCATACAACTCCTCCTGTGCCTGGTAGATCATAAAAAACAAACCATTATCTGTATTCTGGAAATAATTGTAATAATAAAACGGCCAGTATTCATCATAAACCCACTGGTCGAAGAAAAATTCAAGATCCATGCCGGTTGCATTTTCAAAAACGTTTTGAAGATCTTCAGTTGATGCATTTCCATACATGAGTTCAGGATCGGTAGCATAATCGTGCAGCGCATCGAAAAACAGGTCATTACCGGCAAGCCCCCTCAGCATATGCACAATGTAAGCTCCTTTTGTATAAAAGATTGATGCAAAAGTATTAAATGTATCCGCTGCATTTTGCATGTACAATGTGCCTCCACCCCAATATTCATTAGCTGCCATATTGCTTTTATAGGCATTGAAACCATAAAGATGTTCATCCCACAAGGCCTCAGAATATGTGGCAAAACCTTCATTCAGCCAGCCATGGTGCCAGCTTTCGCACGTGATCATATCGCCAAACCACATATGTGCAAGTTCATGAATGGAAGTATCAAACCACGAAGTGGAAAGGTTATTTTGAATGGTGTTGGTCTGGTTTTCGATGGCACCGTAAAATCCAAGTTGGGTCATCCCATATTTTTCATTGCTGAAGGGATATTCACCAAACACATCGGAATAAAACTGGATCACCTCCGGAAGATCAGCCACGCCAGCCTGTGCAGAATTCAGGCTTTCCTGAAATACATAATAAATAAGTGGGAACGATTCACCCAGGGTTCCATTAAATTCCTCTTCAAAAAATGTGTAATTGGAAATCGCGGCCATCACATAATAAGTTACAATCGGGTATCGGTGCCGCCATTGAAAAGTTTTGGTGTCGCCATTATTGATAATACTTTCAAGCACCCCGTTGGATATTGCCATCAACTCCTGGCCATTTACCACTTCATCCGGAATGGTAATATCCATGTAAACCGAATCGGGTTTATCCTGCGGACCATCCTTACACGGGTACCAGTAGTGGGCCAGGTATGGCGTAGACAATGTGGCAATTATGGGTTCGTTGTTGCCATGCGTTTCATACCGTAATCCTTTATAACCGCCTGCCAGTGCAGGAACGCCGTGGTAGGTAATGGTTATTGTGATTTCTTCCCCCGGATTGTAGGAACCATCCAGCGTGATCATGATCAGATCCCCTTCCTGGTAAAATGAGGCACAATTTCCGCTGACATCATCAGCCGTCAATGCACTGTTCAGGCTGATGGCCACATTTTCCAGGTTATTTGTTACGGGTTCGAATATGATCTGGACATCACCTTCGATATATGGCGACCAAATACCAACAGAAATATCAATGTAATAAAACTTAACATCAATGTTGGTATCACCTCGCGCTGTTTCGCTGTATTTGATGAACTCCTTAAAGGTTTGGTATTCATTTTTATAATGACTCAAAAGATGCTCCGATTTCTGGGCAATTCCTTGCAAAAAGATAAAGAGAAGAAATAAATGAATTAGAAATTTTCTCATAATTTAATTGAATTAAACTGATTATTAGAGACTGAATAAATTTTCAAAATTAAATATTTAAAATGTAATACTTTCTTGTTTATTCCATTGTCAGCAGTGCTTTTTTACTTTTTCTCTAATTCACTCAGAAAATCATTGATTACCTTAATGTCCTGTTGGGGATTATCATGCATGGTCACATGTGCAGCATTCTCAATCATTACAAATTTGGAATTGGGAACCAGACTTTGGTAATACTGAACTGTTGATGGACGAGCTTCATCGAATTCTCCAGTGATAAAAAGTGTAGGAATTTTTATCTCACTCAACCTGTTGGTGCGATCATAATCAATAAGGGACCCGGTAGCGGTAAACTCACTGGGACCCCACATAAATTGGTAGATTTCTTCATTCATTTGTGCAAATGAGCTATCAATGTCAGCTGACCATGGAACTTTTCTTGCCACAAAGTTCTGATAATAAATACTGATGGCTTGCTGATATTCAGGCGAATCGTAAGTACCATTTCTAACATTCGTCCTTATTGCTGTTTGAATAGAGTCGGGCAGTGTTGCAATCAATGTATCGGCATCTCTTAACCACATGGGGACACTGATTGCCGGGCTACTTAAAATCAATGCTTTTATTCCATCCGGATATGCTAAGTAGTAATCTACTCCCAGCATTGTGCCCCATGATTGTCCATATAGGTAAAACTCTTTCAAGCCGAGTGTTGTTTTAAGTTGTTCAAGTTGTTCAACAAAATCTTTTACCGTCATCATGGACGTGTCAATGTTATGATCGGATCGGCCACAACCAAGCTGATCAAAAAAAATCACTGGCCGATCTTTACTCAGTGCTGCCAGGGGATTTAGATAGTAACTGGGAACTCCTGGCCCCCCATGTAATAGCAGAAGAGGCGTTTTATCTCCCTCTCCAACAATCCGGTACCATACTTTTCCCCCGGTGACTTCAGCATAATTCTCACCAGGAATTAACTTTTCCCTGGGCTGACATCCAATTATCATTGCGATAACCAGTATCAAAATAATGAGCCGATACATTTCTAAGGTTTTCATAATTGTAATTGTATTAAAGTTAATATCCTGTTTTTTAAAATATTGCTTTCAACGTGGAAAATAAAAATAATCTCTGAAATATTTTGGGGCATTAGCTAATATCTATCTTTTTTAACCACCAAATTTAATTATTTATCTCCCGACCACACCAGTTTTTATAGACTAATTTTATCTTTTGATTGGCTTTGCGCTTTGGACCCTTCTGCTGCATTAAAATTTACTTAAATAGCGCTACTATTGTTTATCCATTGCTTGATTTTAATGGTATTCACGGGCTCCCTAATGTCGGTTCGTGTCAATTTTGCATTGGTTGAGAACTTAATCCATCAAAAGCAGTGATCATTATTCGGTAGTAATTCTGTAATACTATATTTGCAAGGTTAATTGGATAATCCATCAGAAATAATCGTAATATTTGAACAAACAGGTTAAATTTAATATTCTATGCAAAAAATTCTCATTATCATCAACGACGCCCCATACGGGACCGAGAAGGCATACAATGCTTTAAGAATGGCCATGACACTTCAGAAAGAACACAAAGAGGTTGAAATTAAAATTTTCCTGCTTGCCGATGCCGTCTTTTGTGCCTTGCCAAAACAAAAAACGCCCGATGGTTTTTATAATATCGAAAGGATGTTAAAGTCGGTAATTAAACGCGGTGGTGAAGTTAAAGCTTGCGGGGGATGCTCCCAGGCCCGTGGAATTGATACATTGGAATTCATCGACGGGGTGCAATTGAGCAACATGATTGAATTTTCGAACTGGGCGGTGGAATGTGAAAAGGTTTTGTCGTTCTGAAAATTTGATTGAACTATTTATTTTTGCTCTAAACTTGATAAACCTTCCACCTTGCCAGTGGTCATTCACTTTTAGGTGACTTTCAGTTCCTTACCCTTCGGACGACTTGCATAGCTTTGCAAACTTGTTGTACAACCATGCGAAAAATGTGCCCCCGATAAAGCCATCGGCAAAACCCCAGGCCAATCCGATAAATGCCCCGTACCATGTTATTGAATACCCCAGGTAAACCAGTGAGAGCTTTCCAAGTATGCTGCCCTGGTGATCGAAAATTAAAAACCAGAAAGTGAGAAGAAAAATCGCAACACCCCAGGTAATGCCTACAGCTAATGCTATTGCTAATACGTTTAGTTTCATGATTTTCTTTTTTTACAAGGTTTGAATGAATGTGATTAATTACCGTCAAATATATTACAAATTTTTCGATGTTCATTCTTTTTCTTCAAAAAAAACAAGCGATACTAAATTTCGACAATAAATGCAATGGCTACCATAATAATGCTGATCCACATTCACCTCGCCCGATTAATAGTGAATACATCTACATTCCAATTTTTATTTGGAAT
>JABMQA010001110.1 GCA_013203545.1 Bacteroidota bacterium | reverse complement strand
GCCTTCAATGTTTTTTTCCATAAAACTCCTTTTTTACATTTATTTTTAAATATTTCCTAAGGCAAGTTTGATTGAATTGGGATCATGAGAGATTTGGCCGTGGCCAGGGAATAAAGTTTTGATTTTAGGGCCAACCAGCAAAGCACGCGATGTTGCCGTTGCCGGGATCAAACTCAGTTTAAACAAAGTTACCAATCATTACAGCAAAACAGTTACAGGTGAAATCATTAACATGCAGGACTTTGAAACATATCCTGCTTTTATGGCGAATTTTGATGATGTGCTTGAGGAAGGAAAGGAATATGTTTCAAAACCTTTGGGGTACCTGACCCAAACCATCTCATCACGGGATGCGTTTTTTGGGGATGCCTCATTTACTGATTTGATTCACCGGATACAACTGGATCTGACCGATGCCGATATTTCGTTAACGGCACCACTTTCGTTTGATATGACAATCGAAAAAGGGGACATGTATGTGCGGGATCTATTTAATTTGTACCGCTTCGAAAACCTGCTTTATACCATGGAACTCGGCGGGATTGAAATTAAAGATTTCCTCGAATATTCAACCAATTTATGGTTTAATACAATGAAATCCGGGAAAGATCATATGATAAACTTTGCACAGGATTCCGCAGGCAACCTGATGAAGTCACGCTATGGTAACGGGCATCAGCTTGAAAATGCCTACTACAATTTCGATACCGGTGAGGGTATTAACTATACGGTGGACCTGAGTAAAACATATGGCGAAAGGGTTAATATCATATCAATGGCAGATGGCTCACCTTTCGACCTGAATAAAAAATATACGGTTGCTGTTAATTCATACAGGGGCAGTGGTGGGGGTAACCACCTTATAGCCGGTTCCAGGATCAGGCAGGAGCTTTTAAAGGATCGCGTTACGGAATCATCAGGTAAAGACTTTCGCTATCTGATCATGAAGTGGATTGAACAAAAAGAGCAGGTTACACCATCAGTTACAGATAACTGGACCCTGATACCGGCTGATTGGGCATCCTCTGCCGCTCAACGTGACCGGAAATTACTTTTTGGGAATGAGGAAAAATAGTTTTCATCGCGATGTAAAATTTTGCATGGTATGCAGTGCCATACGGTTATCCGCTTACAATTTCTAACAGATTGTGTGGGAAATATTTTCACGCGTATCTTTGCGATGATTATAAAAAAGATACCTGCTTATGATGGAGATGAAAATATTTTTTGAAGGAAAGAAAAAGGTGAATGCTGAGTTTAACGGCCAGATAATCGGAACAGACCAACCCATACAGGCAGGTGGAGAAGGCACAGCTCCGGCACCTTTTACACTTTTTCTCGCATCTATTGGAACCTGCGCCGGTATTTATGTTAAATCGTTCTGCAACCAGCGCAATATACCAACAGATGATATATCCATCTCCCAAAAAATGAATTACAACTACAAAACCAGGTTGATCGATAGTATCGAACTCAAAGTAAATCTACCAAAAGATTTTCCTGAAAAATATAAGTCTGCTGTTATCAACGCCGCCAACCTTTGTGCCGTAAAAGAGCACTTAAAAAATCCACCAAATGTGGAAGTAACCACAGTAACTGCTGATTGATTTATAACCCGGTGCAAAACATCGGGTTTTCTTTTTATGGGATTTGCAAAAAAAATCATTGTTTCGGGGAAATCAAAAATATCCTTGTAATTCATTGTCATTCTCCAGAAGGGACGCCTGGGTGTGTGACAAATTGCGCGCTACTTTTTTTTCATAGTCCCCCGAAAGTGCGGAATTGGGGCTGTCTCAAAAGGTTGTAAAAAGTTGTGAAATTATTTTTTTTGCTTTGAGAAACTTTGTGTTTTCTTTGAGCGTCTCTGTGTAACAGCTTTTTAAATTGTAACACAAAGTTACGCAAAGGAGACACGAAGGGGCACTAAGCCTTTTGAGACAGCCCCAAAAAGGCCAGTTTATGCCCCGTCAGTGCCAAAACTACTTCCGGAGGATGCCTGCCTTGCCACGAGATAAGCAAGGAGATCCTTTGGCAGTAAACACTAAAGGTTTTTGTATAGTAAGCCCGGAATATTTTGACATCAATACGTATTATAACTTACCACCTCCCCGAAAGATTTCCTTTTTTTGGTTGGCCTCTTTTCATAGTTTGGATAACCTAGTGTAACAATTAAACCAATGGTCTTTCCTGGTGGGATGCCGAGTAGTTTTTGGATTGGTTTTTCATTGAACCAGCCCAGCATACAGGTCCCAAGGCCTTCCTCCTCTGCCTGCAGGCAGAAGTGCTCAGCGGCAATCCCGATGTCGATTAATGGATATTCCTTGTTTTTAATCCTGCCGCCGATTTGTGTGATGATCTTAGGTTTTTCCATTACAAAAACCACAATCACAGGGGCCTGGTGTGTAAACTTATTGAAACTGACAATTTGACTATAGGTTTCAACCGCCACTTTTTGTACAAGTTCAGGATCGTCAACAACAACAAATTTCCATGGTTGCGAATTGCTGGCCGAGGGAGCAAGCCTGGCTGACTCAAGGCAACGGGTTAGTTTTTCTTTTTCAACAGGTTGGTCTTTGTACCTTCTGGCACTGAAGCGCTGTTTTACCAGGTCGGGAAAATTCATGTTTTAACAATCCTTTTTTTCCTACCCTGAATCAGCCCTTCAAGGAAAATCCCGGGATCGGCAACCCTGTTTGCAAGGATCATCGCAGCTATAATGTAAGGTTTATAGCCGGCCTCGATGTAGGTTTTAATCCTGTATTTTTCAAAAACATCTTTAGCAACTTCACCTGCTTCGCACGATAAGCCGCTGATGTCGGCAGGCAGACAGTGCATATACAGCGCACTGCCGTTTTTGGTAAGTTTCATTTTCCCTTCATCACATTCCCAATCTTTAAACCTGGCATTGTTTGCAAGGCAATTGGCCTCTAACTCCTTCAGGCTTTTCTGATCGTTGTTTCTGAGTGATGTCGTTCGTTGTTGCATAATGTGGAAAGGTGCCCAGCTTTTGGGGTAAACGATATCTGCATTCTTAAATGAATCTTCCATTGAGTGTGATATTTTAAAGCTACCACCACTCTTTTTGGCGTTTTCTTTTGCTATCCCCACAATTTCGGGAACCAGCCCGTAACCTTCGGGGTATGCCAGTTCAACCTGCATACCGAAGCGGTTCATCAGACCAATGATGCCCTGTGGAACCGATAGCGGCTTGCCATAGCTGGGCGAGTAAGCCCAACTCATTACCATTTTCTTACCCTTTAAATTCTCGAGCGATCCGAACTCGTTGACCAGGTGAAGCAGGTCAGCCATCGACTGGGTGGGGTGATCCAGGTCGCACTGCAGGTTTACGATCCCCGGCCTTGTGGGCAATACGCCGTTTTCGAACCCGTCATCAAGGGCTTCACCCACCTCTTTCATATACCTGTGCCCTTCGCCCAAAAACATATCATCCCTGATGCCGATAATCTCGGTGAGAAATGAGATCATGTTGGCCGTTTCTCGAACAGTTTCGCCATGTGCGATCTGGGATTTTTCTTCATCCATATCCTGAACCGTCAATCCTAACAAATTGCAGGCAGAGGCAAACGAAAACCGGGTACGTGTTGATTTGTCGCGAAACACCGAAACGGCCAATCCTGAATCGAACAGGTTTAATGAATGATTTGACTGACGCAGATCTTTGATCAGTTGGGCCAACCGGATAGTGGTAACCAGGTCATCGTTGGTCTTTTCCCAGGTTAACAGGAAATCTTTATGATACAAATCTGATGTTGACGATTTGATCAGTTCAATTGCTTTGTTGATTTTATCCATGAAGTGGGGGATTACTTGTTTTCAGATGGTGAATTTTCGCTTAATTTATACGCCAATCCTGCGTAAAATGCCGATGCAGCTACAAGGTCGCTGACCGGAATTTTTTCGTTGGGGGCATGGGCCATAACCTCATTGCCCGGGCCAAATCCAATGACAGGAATATTGTACATGCCATTTATGGTTACCCCGTTGGTAGAAAAGGTCCACTTATCCACCACAGGCGGTGTATCAAATAAACTATTGTAAACGGATGTTGCAGCCCTGACCATAGGATGATTTTCTTCCAGTTTCCAGGTAGGGTAATACTTTTCCATACCATACTCCAGGCCTGTCCATGCCTTTTCGAGATAGACGGGGACCTCAACAGCTGCCTTGTATTTGGAAACTATTTTTTCTATTTCGGCAACTACGGTCTCTTTTGTCTCTCCCCATGTTAACCTGCGATCGAGATGGATTTTAGCAAAATCGGCAACAGCGCACAATGAAGGGGAATCGGATTGGATTTGTGTAACGGTGATGCTTCCTTTGCCCAGAAAATCATCGCTTTTCAGCACTTCATTCAGTTTTTCAATATCCATGCAGGCCTTTGCAGCATGGTAAATTGCATTCACGCCCCGCTCGGGTGCTGAACCATGTGATGAGATACCGTTAAAAATCACATCCAGTTCCATCCTTCCCCGCTGACCCCTGTAGATGTTCAGGTTCGTTGGTTCGGTACTCACAACCAGCGCTGGTTTCAGTTTTTCTTCTTCAATGATGTATTTCCAGCATAAACCGTCACAATCCTCCTCCATTACACTACCTACAAAATAGATGGTGAGGTTTTCGGGTACACCAAGCTCCTTGATGATTTTTCCGGCTGTTATAAATGATGCCACTCCACCCTTCTGGTCAACAGTTCCCCGTCCCAGAACATGATCACCTACAATTTCTCCTGAAAAGGGATCGAAATCCCAGTTTGACAGGTTGCCTGTATCCACCGTATCAACATGCCCGTCGAAGGCAAGCATTGTATCGCCATTTCCAATCCGGCCAATTACATTTCCCAGCCCGTCAAAGCGCACTTC
>JABMQA010000098.1 GCA_013203545.1 Bacteroidota bacterium | reverse complement strand
CCGCCAATTTTATCGTTGTTGTCGATAACGATGTTGTGAATACCATGTTTATTCAACCCTTCCCTGCAGGCGAGCCCTGCGGGTCCGGCACCAACTATGGCTACCTGTGTTTTATAAACCTTTGTTGGAACATCAACATCAACGTCTTCGATAACCGGTGTATAATCCTTCGGTATCTCTTTGATCTCTTTAATACCATCCACCTTGGTGATGCAAATTCTTTTGATGCGGCCATCCACAAGCATTTCGCAGGCACCGCATTTACCGATGCCACATTCGAGGCTCCGGTTACGGTTTTTGAGACTGTGGCTGTGAACGGGGAAGCCTGCCTGGTGAAGGGCTGCAGCAATGGTAAAACCTTCTTCGCCTTCGATGGCTTGTCCGTTATAAGTAAATCTCACCTTTTCGGGGTTAGGAACCTCCAGAATGGGATGCGTGTTGATCTTGTACATGAATGATTTAGTTAAAATAATTACAAAATGCTGTTTGCTCTAAAACAATATGTCCAAAGGACTTCAGTTGTGAATTTGGTAACAGCAAAAGTATGGCAATTATTTTTTGGGAGGTGGTGTGTAATCAATTTTTATTGGGTAAAAATATGATTTGTAAGGATTTGTTAGTGGGGGTGTGTTGCAAAACATAAGTATGCAAAAAAAATCCCGTCAGATGGTTCCAACGGGATTTGATATTTAATTTTGTAAAGTATTAACCCTGAAGCGTAAATTTAATAGGCATATTAAACTGAACCCTTACCGGTTTACCGCGTTGCTGGCCTGGTTTCCAATTGGGCATCATCTTGATCACCCTGATGGCTTCTTCATCGCAACCGCCACCAATACCACGAAGTACGCGAACATCGGATACCGATCCGTTCGGCTCAACAACAAAAGTTACATAAACAGTTCCCTGGATACCGCTTTCGCGTGCCATTTGCGGGTATTTAATGTTTTCCTGAAGGAATTTCATCCTGGCTGCATCGCCTCCGGGGAAATCGGGCATGGATTCAACAACCGTGAAAATTTCCATCTCCTCAACCTCTTCCTCTTCATCAAAAACGGGAACAAAATCATCGACAATTGTTTCCTGGTCGGCCTCCACATCTATTTCAATATCATCTTCAACCTCCACATCGTCCTGAACAATATTAATTACAGTTACCTGTTTTGGCGGAGGCGGTGGTGGTGGCTTTACTTCTTGTTTGGTAATTGGGATGATTTCTTCAGGTGTGTCATCAACCTGAACCTGAATATCGAGCATGCTGGTACGCTCATACGATCTGTAGTTAAAGGCCAGCATCACAACAGCCAGGGCTAAAATAAGGCCAATCTCCAAAAAAATAAATTTTTTCGGTTCAAGGTCTGCTTTTTTACTTTTTTTTGCTTCCATGAGTATGTTGTTTTTTTTGCAATTCAAGTTTTTAATACCATTCCAACGGAATTGCCAAATAATTTATTGTTCCTATAACTAACTTCTTAGTTACAAAAGTAGGCTTCTTTTTAATAAAACCAAATAATTTATATTAATTCTTTGTATGCTTCTGCACTCAACAACCCGTTAACATCACCCATATTTTCAGGTTTAACCTTAACGACCCATCCTTTTTCATAGGGATCATTATTAATAATTTCCGGGTTTTGTTCCAATTCTTCATTAAATTCAACCACTTCGCCGGCAACAGGCATAAACATATCCGAAACTGTTTTAACCGCTTCAATGGTCCCAAAAGTTTCTTCTTTATCTAATTTTTCCCCAACTGTTTCAACTTCAATATATACGATGTCGCCCAATTCGTTTTGTGCGTAATCAGTGATGCCAATAAAAATTACATCACCTTCTGTCCGGATCCATTCGTGGTCTTTGGTGTACTTTAGATTATCTGGTATGTTCATTTCTTTACAGTTTTTAATTCCGCACAAAAATAATTTTTTTTTTAAACAAATTGATTTTGTTGCATTGTTTTACATAGAACAAAGTTTATCAGAGACCAATATTATTCAATTCAGAACGATAAACAGGCATTATTTTTACCGTGAATCAATTGCCTTTCTTCAGGTATTCTTCATACATTTTATGGATCAGCCCATCGGCAAGGCCAATTTTTGGAACATACACAGCCTCCGCTTTGATAATCCGGGTAATAAATAAAAAAACATTTGCCGCCGGAACGATAACGTCGGCACGGTCAGGCCTCAATCCAAGGTTTTCGATACGCTCATGCAGCGAATAACTCTTTAGATGCTTGTAGGCATACTCCAACTCCTGGTAACTGAGCATATTATTTAGTGGGTTGCCATATATTTTTGCGATTTTGTTGATGTTGCCACCAGAACCGATCACATTGATTTTACCGAATTTCCCTGCGAAGTTCTTTAACCATGCAGAGAGGCCGGCCCACTCCGTATCCGGTACTTTATTATTCAATAAGCGTATGGTTCCGATTTTAAATGACCGGGCATCAACAAGATCAGGGCCTGACAGCACCGAAATCTCGGTACTTCCCCCACCCAGATCTATATACATTGTAAAGGTTTTACCTGAGGGCGGCTGAAAGTTATTGGTTGACCTTATAATCGCTGCTTCCTCAAGCCCGTCAACGATCCTGACTTTCAGGCCGGTTTCCTTAAGGACATTTTTAAGAATTTCATCACCATTGGATGCTTCACGCATAGCAGCGGTTGCACAAGCCGTGTATCCGGCAGGCTTATACACATCTATCAACAATTTGAAGGCCTTAATGGTTTTAATAAGGTTGCCTGCCCGCTTTTTTGAGATCGAATTATTTTTATAAACATCTTTTCCTAACCGAATGGGAATCCTGATAAGCGTTGCTTTTTCCACATGAATCTTCTGATCTTTTTTAAAAGCATTGGCAAATAACAAACGAACCGCATTTGATCCGATATCTATTGCAGCAAAAATCATTGGTTTAAATTTTATTCGATTTCAAAAAAACTAATCCTTTTGTTCTTCAACACATAATTGCATAAAATATTTGTAAATTTCAAATTGGGATCTGGTATTGTCATTTGATTGGGTTTTGCGATAGAGGTTCGTATTGTCGCGACTGATAATGCGGGCCTTGGTATTATCACGCAACTGGATTTGTATCATGGTCCACAATTCTTCCTGAATTTGCTTGTCGTATATCGGACATGCTATTTCGATACGGTGATCAAAATTTCTTTGCATCCAGTCGGCTGAAGAGGTGAAATATTCATGATCCCTATCATTACAAAAAATATAAACCCGCGTGTGTTCGAGAAATTTGTCGACAATGCTAAAAGCTTCGATGTTTTCACTCAGGTTTTTAATTCCCGGAATTAGTATGCAAATTCCACGGGCTATAATTTTTATTTTTACACCCGCCCTGCTGGCTTCATAGAGTTTTCTGGTTATTTTTTTATCAACAAGGCTGTTAAGTTTGATTATTATCCATGCCTCTTTGCCAGCCTTAATGTTTCGAATCTCCCTGTTTATCTTCTGTATAAAGAAATCGCGCATGCTAAAAGGGGACACAACCAATGCTTTAAATTTGGGGATTAAATACCTGGATTCAAACAACTGAAATACTTTAGATACATCAGTAGCAATATCTTGATTTGAGGTAAGGAGACTATCGTCGGCATAAACCCTTGCTGTGGATTCATTAAAATTGCCGGTGCTGATGTTTGCGTAATAAACATTTTCCTGGTTTTCTTTTCTTCGGATCAGGATAAGTTTGCTGTGTATTTTTAACCCCGGTATAGTGGGCAAGATTTTAACCCCGTTTTTTTGCAACAGTTCTGCCCAGTGTATGTTTGCTTCTTCATCGAACCGTGCCTGAAGCTCAAGGAAAACAGTGACGGATTTGCCATTCCTGGCGGCATTGATCAGTGCATTCATTACACTCGACCGGCTGGCTGCACGGTAAAAGGTCATTTTAATTGATTTGACGTCAGGGTCAATGGAGGCTTCGCGGAGTAAATCGATGATATATTGAAATGATTGGTAAGGGTAATGAAGCATCACATCCTTTTGCCTTATAACGGCAAAAATACTCCTATTGATTGGTAAATCCCGGTGAAGTAATGGCGGAGAAGGGGGATAAAACAGATCAGAAGACCCAACCTTCGGAAAGTTCATAAAGTCCTTGAAATTATGATACCTGCCCCCACCACGCTGGTTATCGTCTTCCGAAATATGCAGTTTATTCTTTACTTTCTTCAGAAATTTTTTTGGTATGGAGCTGTCATATACAAACCTGACCGGCGATCCCCATTCACGCTGTTTGATGCTTTCGCTCATAATTTCCAGAAAACTTTTCTGCACATCATTATCTATATCAAGTTCGGCATCACGGGTAATTTTGATGGTGTATGCGCCAAAAGAATCATATCCAAATATTGAAAAAATATAGTGCAGGCAATATCGTATCACATCTTCAAGTAACATGATAAATATTTTTCCATTTGTTCTTGGCAGTATAAGAAACCTTGACAACTGAGGTGTTGGCACTTTAATAATTGCAAAATCCTCCCTTTCGGAATCAAGTGCGCTTCTCAAATGAATAGCGAGATATATGGACCTTTCTTCCAGGCTGGTGGGATCCGTCAGGTTTTCGAGCATGATGGGAAAAAGCAGTGGCCTTACGTTATTGTGAAAATATTCGGTAACAAACTTCCCCTGGTCTTCGGTCAGGGCATCCTCCGATATGATAAAAATGTTACGGGCAGCTAATTTTCGAACGATTTCTGCATATGTTTCTGTAAATTCCTTTTCCTGATCACTCACTATCGAATAAATGTTGTTCAAAACATCATTGGGCGAAATTTTTATATTATAATCCAGATCCTCAACATTCAACATGCGTGTAAGCGTTGCTACCCTTACCCTGAAAAATTCATCCCTGTTATTCGAAAAGATACCTAAAAACTTCAATCGTTCTATTAGCGGTGTGCTCTCGTCCTTGGCTTCCTGTAGTACCCGCTCGTTAAAATGCAACCAACTTATTTCCCTGTTGATCATGTGATCTTTAAATTTTGCCATAGCCGTTTTTATTGCACCTTTAACATCTTTGGGGTAATAAAAAAATTTGTTTTATGTGAGGCCACGGAAATTTTTCCCCAATCATCTGTCTCAAACGAAACACTTACAACACCTGAAGTGGGAAGCCAGTCGATCTTTTCATCAAGAAAGAAATTGACAAAATTGGTAACAGTTGGATTGTGACCAACGATCATTATAGATTGGAAATCTTCGGGGATATCATAAAACTGATCAAAAATCCGATCGGAATCAGCATGATATATCATCCTGTCAATACGGATATTTTCGGTAGCGTATCCAATGGCGCGGCCAATTATTTTTGCTGTTTCCATTGCCCTTACCGCATGACTGGAAACAATCAGATCCACTGCAATTTTGTTTTTAATAAAATAGTCGTTTATAACTTTAGTCCGCTTTTTGCCTTTTTCGAGCAGTGGACGTTCGTGATCGTTTAAATGTGGATAATCCCACGATGATTTGGCGTGCCGAACAATGTAAATGGTTTTCATAACATAGGTTGATTTTCAGTATTCTACAAAAATAGAAATATTTTAAAATCAACATCCAATAAAAATAGAAATAACGTAACTAATCAGTCTGAACTTCAAAATTAGCAATAGTAACAAAAGCATTCAAAATATTTTGACCATTTTTAGTGGCTGTATCTGCTATTGACCGAAGGATTGCAAACCTTTCTGCCCCTTCAAAGGATTTAAATTGCCCTGATACTTTTTGTTTTACTTTCACATTTCGTATTGCCCGCTCTGAAGCATTGTTGTCAGGAGGGGCTTTGAGGTGATAAAGGAAGGTAAAAATATATGATCTGTATTTTAGCAATCGTTTTTGAAAGGCGATTGATTCCTTACGTTTTTTATCAATGTTAGTTTTAAGAAGTTTGTTCAGGTCATTTTCCAGTTTTGTTCTTTCTTCGTTAGGTTTGTCATAGTCTGATGGCTTCAATTTCTTTTTTAATTCAATTGCTTTGATAAAGACGTTTTTGACTTTTTTTGGCCAAAGGAATTTGTCTTTTTCGTGTAAATAGTTTAGCTCGCGCAGCAAGTGCGCCATGCATAATTGATGCCCGGATACGGTTGTTTTGAAATGTGGTTTCCAGCAGTCGTGAATTAAAATAGCTTGCTTTGCCTGATCACCACAGTTATCATAAATTGTTTGAAAACCACGGTTTTTTGAGATCGCAATTAGCGTGTGATATTTATCTTGCCATGTCCAAAACCAGTTCATCTTGCCATTTACCTTTATGCCTGTTTCATCAGAACCTATTACCTCGCCCTTTAATACCCCCTGACGGATCATTTCGTATGCCGGAAGTGCTTTTAAGGTAAGCTTATCAAGCAAATAATGCAGGCCCCCTTCACTTATTGGTAAATCAAATATGTCACGAAACAATTCTTGTAACCTTGCAAATGGGATGTATTGCCTGGTATGAAAATAACCAAGTATACTTTCGATATTGCTGCCATAGCTTACCGGGGCTTTTACATTGGCCGGATACGCTGAAACATTATGGCACCCACATTTGCATGTTATTTTATAAACCCGGTGTTCTGTGATTATGGGTTGTATTGGGGGAATATCTATTACCTGGCGGCTTCCAATGGGCTCAGGTTCCATTTCAGAGAGATTGTTACCGCATTGCCTGCAATATGATGGAATATGTTCTATCAACTCATCTGGTGAATTTGTCATTCTCAGCGTTTTACCTTCATGCCCTTTTTGGCCACCTACAGGTTTGCCTGATTTTTCCCGTAAACTCTGGTTCTTAATTGGCCTGTTCTCATCTTTTGAAGGGGGAACCGAACTGTTCCGGCTTGTCTTTTTGGTTTTATACTTTGACAGCTCAACATTCAATTGCCCATTCTCCTTTCTCAAATTTTCATTCTCTGCCCTCAATTGCTTATTTTCTACTTTCAATTGTTCATA
Organism: Bacteroidota bacterium; assembly: GCA_013203545.1. Classification (GTDB taxonomy): domain Bacteria; phylum Bacteroidota; class Bacteroidia; order Bacteroidales; family 4484-276; genus JABMQA01. The sequence continues at coordinate 170 of JABMQA010000098.1, read as the reverse complement.
ACCAAATCTAAGTTGATTGACCTGCTGTTGAAGACCAACGACCATTTCAAATAAGGTTTCTATGTTTGCTTTTTCGACCATTTGCGTATTTTGCAATATTACGCTTTCAATGATAGAAATTCAGCAATTCAGCAACAAAAATAGGGCAGGCTTAATTAATTGATTTTGTG
>JABMQA010001109.1 GCA_013203545.1 Bacteroidota bacterium | reverse complement strand
TGATATTCTTCATATTTCAATTTTGTTTTGAGGTTTCAAAGATATGGATTCTTTGAGAGATGGGTGATAAGATGAGGGATAGTTGGTACCGTTCGTTTCTACTTCGCTGGATCGTTCGTTTCGGCTTCGCTCAACGAACTGCTTTCGGAGCCGGAAATAGCTTCCTGAGCGGAGTCAAAGGAAGCTCTATTTTTGAAATGACTCTCATTCCTACATTCGGCCAGAGAGTGCAGTTAGTCAGATTGTCCGCTTATCAATGCCTCCTTCTTTTTCCTGCTCCAACCCTGAACCTGTTTTCCCCTGTAAAAGGCTTTGTCAATTCTATGGAATTCTTCGAAATATACTAATTCTACCGGCAGGTGTTTCCGTGTATAGTTGGCGCCTTCGCCATTTTGATGTTGTTGGATACGCTTTTCGAGATACTTGGTGCTACCTGTGTAATATGCCCCGTTGGAGCATTTCAATATGTACATGTAACCTTTCATGATGTTTGGATAAGGGGATGGGATTTTTAAATAAGGCACATTCCCTATTTTATCAACAGCTTTTCTCTGATTCTCGATTCGTCTGTAACCAATTCAATAAAGTACATTCCCGGCTGGAGCATCGAAACATCAATTGTGTTTGCTGGTCGTTTTTTCTGTAAGACTAATTGGACGGTTTGATTGTAGATACTCACCTGCATTATTTCTATTCCCTTTTTCGACGAAATGAAAAGTGTATTTTGAGCCGGATTGGGGTGGATAGATATATCAGGCACTAAATTTTCCTCCTGAACCGAAGTAGTCTCACATGCTTCTTCTACTTCCCTCCGGTAGTTGCAGCCGGGAGCATTTTCGTAAATTTGGATAACAGCATTCGGGTTTGCAAAATATTGGCAAATGCTTGCAACATTGCATTCAGATAATGAAGAATTTTCAAATATTTCCACCTTGTGAATGGAGTTGGGCTCTAAATTTTCCAGACCGCTTAAACTGCTAAGGCTGTTATTGGAAGTGATATGAAGGCTTGTGCCCGTTGAATTTATTCCGATAGAAAGTAAATTTTCAAAGGAACTCAGGTTGTTGAGTACCGGATTACCCGAAATGATGAATGATCTATCGACAATCTGGAGTGAATTGAGTCCTGAAAAATTAAGCAATGATAGATTATTGATGGCAGTTAATCCACCCCCTATATGTGTAAGATTTTCCAGGCCTGTGAAATCTGTCAGTTCAGAATCAAAGACATACAGGTATCCGGCAATATATGAAAGCGATTCCAGCCCCTCAAGACGATGAAGTGATGAATTACCTTCAATCATGAAGGGGCCATTGATGGTGCTGATTGAATTTAATCCGCTGATGGAGGTAATATTGGTGTTTTCAGACAATTTAATACTTCCAACGCTTATCAGGCCGTCTAAACCAGATAAATTGCTGAGCGATGAATTTCCATGGATATAAAGTTCACCATCAAGGGATGTTATCCCGTCAAGTCCGGATAAGCTGGTAAGGCTTGACTGGTTATAGATTACAATACCCATAGAGCAAGTGGTTAAATTACTCAGAGCTGTAATATCTTCCAGTGAATTATTGTTTTCAAGATGCAGCCATTCTCCAATGGATGTTAAATTTTCGAGGCCTGATAAACTTAAAAGACCGGGGGTTTCAAATATGAAAATACTACCGCCGATGGAGGTGATGACATTTAAACCCGTTAAGTTCGCAATATCATAATTTCCTTGACTGGTAATATGCACATCTCCTTCTATTTCGGTACAACCCGGAAAATTCGTCTGGAAGTTATCAATCTCTTCCTGGGTAAAGAATTCAATCCACTCCGACACGCATGATTGAGCGTTTGTAGTCTGGGAAAAAAAACAAAAGAGCAGGGCAAGTAAGGATAGTTTTTTCATAACTGTTCATTTTTTAATTTTTAAGAATCGGATTGAGTATCAATTGCAACAAAGTTATTAAAATATGTGAATTGTACAAATTGTTAGTAAGAATATTTTTAATGATATTTTTGGTATTTTGGGCCGTTTGTTTCGGCTTCGCTCAACGAACTGCTGTCGGAGCCGGTATCAGCTGCCTGAGCGGAGCCGAAGGCAGTCCTGTTCTTAAAATGACTCTCATTCTAACAATCAGCGTTTTACAAATACATTATTTAGATTTAATTTATGTTAATAATTTGTAATTCGTTGGTACAAAGTGGAATAATTGAAATTTTACCAAATGATTTTTACCCTTTGAATCAGGCATAAGCAATTAATTTTAAAGATATTAAGTTGTATGGGAT
>JABMQA010001108.1 GCA_013203545.1 Bacteroidota bacterium | reverse complement strand
GCCCCAAGGTGACGGTGTGAGGTTCCAAACTTCTGCATCGTTTCCCAGGTACTTTTGAATAACAGGCCGTACATCTGTTTTGGGTAGTGCATACACAAATCGTTTAACATGTCGGGTAAGGTAAAAACCACATGAAAATAATCCACCGGGAGCATTTCCGAACGTCGGGCCAGAACCCAGCGTTCACGTTTTATACCATTGCACGTCGGACAATGACGGTTGCGGCAACTATTAAAACCAGTTTGAATATGTCCGCACTCCGGACACGATTCCACATGACCTCCCAATACCGGGGTGCGGCATTGCTGCAAGGTGGTGAAAATGCCTTTCTGCCTGGAGGTGATTTTGTTTTGTTGCTCCAATATACCACGAAAGGCAGTGATGGTATCTGCAACAGTGTTTTTGCTTTTCAACCTTTACTGTACATTAAATCCAAAGGGTTCTTCACACCACCACTGGTTTTGTCGCTCAGGTGAAGATACTTCATAGTGGATTGGATGCTCTCGTGTCCAAGCAATTGTTGGATGATAAGCAGGTTGGTGCCCATGCTCACATGGTGCGAGGCGAACGAATGGCGAAGGCTGTGAAGATGTAGCTTTTTTGTGAGCTTTTCACGTTTCAGAGCCTGGAGCAATGCCCAGCGCATGGTGGATTCGCTGATCTTGTTGCCTTTCTTGCGACCGTTGAAAAGCCATGTCTCTGGTTTTATTTCATGATAATAGTTTTCGACTTCTTTCAAAAGGTGCACCGACAGTTGAACATACCGGTCTTTTTTGCCTTTGCCCTGACGGATATGGATTTGCATGGCCTTGCGGTTGATGTCCGTAATGCGAATGTTTCGCACTTCCCCACGGCGTAAGCCACACGAATAGATCAGCTTGAGCATAGTTCGGTGTTTCGTGTTGCGGATGTGGTCAAACAGGTTTTTAAGCTCTTTCCCGGTAAATATCTCAGGAAGGTATGTTTCCTGTTTCGGATAGGGGACTTCATCTACAATTTCAGGCCGGTCCAGAAAGTTTTTGTACAGGTAGCGGATACCATTCACATTGATCCGCATGGTGCTTCGACTGTGATTTTTTACCTCCTTTTCATAAACCAGGAAGGCATAAATCTCATCTGTGGTAATTTGCTTGGGGTGTTTCTTAAAATACTCTATCAGGCGTTTAGGCCCATTAAGGTAACTGGTAATGGTCCGTGGTGAAAGGTTCTCAATCACCATCCGCTGACGCATCTTCTCCAATTGAGGTTCAACGCCTTTTAATCTTGAAAAGCTTTTTTTTGCATGATAACTTGATTTTTATGTTTAACACAATAAGTTTAGGCATTTTTCTTAACTTAGCTCCCCCGTTAGGGTTTAGTTCAACAGCAAATCATAGCCCATAGCCGGTTAACAGATATTAAGAAAAATGAGCAGAAGCATAAAAATATGAGTAATTTATAAATACCCTGTGAAGAAACGGCTACGGGCCATATTTGCAAACCGTTACATACCAAACCCTTAAGGTATCTATCTAAATATCAATCTTCGATCTCCCCTCCCCAATTTCCGAACTCCCATAAAAGAAATTCATAATCGTTAGTCTTTCATTCAAGAGGCTGTTGATAATCATACCAATCACATTTGCTATGACTGCAAGAAGGACCTTATCAAGCCATATGATGCAGGCAACATTAACAAGAACCAGGAATGCGACAAGGGGCAGGTTCCACTTCATCACATTACGGGCGACGAAATCGGCCATTTTGTTCTTTACGATGTACATTTCGGATGCCCGTTTCCTGTCCTCGACATGTGCCTGGTACTCCTTCAAATCATACTCCCTGTTCAGCAGGTCAAACTCAGTGCGTTGCTCTGGTGTGATATCAGCGCCTTCAAGAAGCTTTGTAAGAAGCTTTGCAGGTGGAAATACATCATCGACAACATCGAGAATGTCCGGAGCCACCTTTGAAAGGAAGTTTCCAACTTTTGTATCTTTAAATGACTTTTTACCCATTTCATTACATTTTTGAATTTTCAATCCGTTTTATCCACCCCCACAGGAACCTGGCCTGTGCGTGGTTTTTTGACACGATACGGCAGTAAAATTTTGCCCGTTCGAACTTGTACTTTTCAATCAGGCCGGAAACCGATGGATACCGGTCAACCGCATTCAATGTGACCGGGCCGATTTCCCCATCCGGTTCCGTACCAACAATGTTTTGCAACAACTTTGCTGCAGTACCGGTGCCGGCATTCACCGCCATATCAAAAACCTGCAATGCCAGCTCATTGCTCACAATAAGATCACCCATGACCGGGATCCAGTAGTTATAGCAATAAATGGAAATGGCCTGATCTTCGTCAAGATTCCTTATATCCAGGTTCGGGAAAGCCCGTTTTGAGATGCCGAAATTGGTTTCACCGCCGGCATCATCTGGATCGTTAACGTATCCCCCTTCGTGCTTCAGGATGATGGCCAAGACCGGAGGTGGTGGCTGAATCTGCTTTGTCTGCAATTTTAATCTGGGATTCAATGAAATCCTTCACCTTCTGGTCAATGGGAATGAT
>JABMQA010001107.1 GCA_013203545.1 Bacteroidota bacterium | reverse complement strand
TTCGAATATGACATCTGATAAAACAACATTTGAAAATATCCGCGAAGACCTGATCCGGCCATTGCATAAAAACACTTTCAGCAACCAGGTGTGGACCAGGTTCCTGATTGTGGTCGTTCTTTTAGGGGCGTTTGCCTATGGCCACCAATTGATTACGGGATTGGGTGTAACGGCTATGCGGGATTATTCAGGCTGGGGCATCTACATTTCCAATTTTGTTTTTTGGGTAGCTGTTAGTTTAATAGGTTCCCTGATATCGGCCATACTGAAATTATTAAATCAAAACTGGTCAACTCCGCTCACGCGGATTTCGGAACTTATCGCCCTTGGCGCCATTGTAATGGCGGCTGCCAGTATCGTTATCGATATGGGCCGTCCTGACAGGGTTTTGAATATTCCACTGCACGGGAGAATTCAATCACCTATTGTTTGGGACTTTATGGTAGTAAACACCTACCTGGTGATAAGTATCATATTACTCTACCTGCCCATGATACCGGACATCGCCATTTTACGCGACCGTATGACCGAGGCACCAAAATGGCAACGCAAAGTTTATGAGCTGCTGTCCATTGGTTGGCATGGTACCGAAAAACAGTGGAAATTGTTAAAGCAGTCCATCAAAATTATGATCATCCTTATTTTGCCCGTGGCATTTTCGATACATACGGTAACCTCCTGGTTGTTTGGGGTTACGCTGCGAACAGGCTGGCACAGTACCATATTCGGACCCTACTTTGTTTCGGGTGCTTTTGTTGCCGGATCTGCCGCTGTTGTAATTGCCATGTATGTATTTCGCAAGCGGCAAAACCTGCAGGATTATATCACCAACAAACATTTTAATATGATGAACAAATTGCTGGTGCTTACAATGCTGCTCTATCTATATTTCAACATCAACGAGTACCTGGTCCCGGGATATACCTGGGAAAGGCTGGATGGCGCACATTTGCAGGAATTATTCCTGGGACATGAAGCGCCCCTGTTCTGGCTCACACAGATTCTCGGTTTGATATTACCGATTTTCCTGTTATTGTTTAAGCCCATGCGCAAACCCGGGCCAAGTATGGTCATTTCTATTTTTGTACTGATAGGTGCATGGGTAAAAAGGATATTGATCGTAATCCCAACCCAATTTCACCCGCAATTCCCCATTCAAAATGTACCTGAGAACTTTATGCATTACATTCCTACCTATACCGAAATTGCCATTACACTGGCGACTTTTGCAGGCGCCATACTTATCGTCACGCTCATTGTACGACTGTTCCCTGTAGTTCCAATTTGGGAAACAGCACACGACAAAGGATTTCATAAACTATTTAAGGGTGAAAAATAATACATGAGAAAAATGAGAACATTAACATTGAAAACGATATATAAAAGCAGTATGCTAACCATTGCATTGGTACTTTCCACACAGCTATTGATTGCACAGGATTTCCCTCCATGGCCTGTACACGGTGATGCCGCTGCAGTGGAAAACCCTGTTGTAAACAACAAGACTTCGCTGGAGGCCGGAAAAGCGCTTTATGATATCCAGTGCAAGGCATGTCACGGTGAAAAAGGCCATGGGGACGGCCTGATCAAGGCTGCAAACATGACCACACAGGAATTTACAACCCAATCCGATGGTGCGATCCTCTGGAAAATACAGGAAGGCCGAAGCCAGATGCCCAGTTTTAAAGCCCTGTCCGAAGATCAACTCTGGAATGTTATTAACTACATCAGAACCCTCAGCGGACCAAAAGAAGCCATTGTTATGAAAAATGCCACCTTAAAGATATTCTTTAACGAAACGGCAGATTATAAGGAGGTAACCGCACAGGTCAAGCAGGTATTGGATAGCGGGCAACAAATTCCTGCGGCTGGGATAAAGGTAAATTTTGCTGTTAAAAGGTATTTTGGCACATTGCCCATAGCTATCAACAATTCGCATTACACCAATGATAAGGGTGAAGTTACCATACCCTTCAATGAAGAACTCATTGGTGATATGAATGGTGATATCAGCCTGGTTGCAACAATCGGTGATATGGAATACAATCCCGCTGAGGCCAGCGAAGTAATTGCATGGGGTAAAGCTAATCCCGACGATTACTGGAGCAATCGCAGGGCGCTCTGGAAAAACAATGCCTACGTTCCTTTGTGGTTACTGGCATCTTTCCTGATTGGCGCCGGTGGGGTATGGCTGTTTATAATTTATGTTATGC
>JABMQA010000097.1 GCA_013203545.1 Bacteroidota bacterium | reverse complement strand
TGAAGCTAAAAAACTATAAATGGAGAAATAATAACTACGCCTATGCGGTCATAAAACATTTGGGGTGAAGTGGTTATTCGAGCATTCTGCCACGCATCAACTTTTTGCAATGGGGATACGAACGCAGTCCGCTCTCCCAAACGTTTCATACCGCAAAACCGGTATGCCTTCGGCAGAATTTAGAATGGAGGAATGGAGTTGAAACCTGACAGAGTACGACCTTGGGAGAACCTGTCAGAGTTGGATAAGAGGGGAGAGGTACAACGAATGAATGATGGAGTGATGGAACGAAGGGACGAAGGAATAATGGAATAATGGAACAATGTAACGAAAGATCGATTTAATAAAAATTCATATGTCGAAGAAGAAAGGTAACAAACACGGAAAGGTTGTACAATTTTTATCACCTGAAAACTACATTCGGAAAAATGCCAGAAAACTGGAGATTCATGAGTGTTGGCTTAATGTGGAATGGGAGGGAACAAGGATGGCCAGTATTGTGGTAGCCAGAGTGCACAAAGAGGGCAATATCACATTTGGCCTCTATCTGGTCGATTTGCTTTGCCGTGGTGTAAAAGATACCTTCTACCGTTTTAACCTGACAAAATCTGAATATCATGAAATGCTCATGGAAATGTCTGAGGGCATGGAAATGGAAAAAGCCAATTATCAACTGGTACATAATATTATTTACAGTAGTATTGAGTTTGCTGAAGAATTCGACCTGAAACCACATAAGGATTTTGAAAAAACAACAGAATTCATACTGGATGAAGATGATGATAAAACTGAATTGATCGAAATTGAGTGTGGCCATTATGGGAAACCCATGGTTGTTGTATATCCTGATAACCGGGCAGAGGCCAACCGTTTAATAAGCCGTTTTGAAAAAACTTTGGGGACTGGTAATTATTACTTTGTTGAAGAAGACGAACTGGATGAGTTTCTTATGGACGACAATGAAGAAGATATGGATGAGGAGCTGGACGATGATGAACCATTCGATCTGGATGATGATGAAGAATTCGATTTGGGTATAAGCGAATATGACGAAGATGATCTTGATGAAAAAGATAGAGCAATTCAAATGTTATCTGATTTTACTAAATTACATAAGTTGACCAAAAAATTCACTCACGGAAAGCTATCCGGGAAGAAAATTGAAGAATTTATTGACCATGTCTCCCATATGTTTTATGAATATATGGTTGATTTGACAGAAATGATTGAAGTGGAGCAGGAAACAGACCATTTAATTGATTGTACATTGTCAGGAGATTATTTCGGTGAGGAGTTAATTTATGGCAATCGTGGTTCAAAAACTTTAAGCGTTGGGATTGAGGAAAAAGTGAATGAATTTTACCATACTGATCAGGAGGTATTAAAAAAGAAAATTGTGCTTGAAGGTATCAGTAAATACCAGGATCTTCCTGTATTTTATTTTTTACATCTTTCTACGTTAATCAAGGATGAAGATCAATCCGAATACCTGAAATTATTGGATATTTACCTCGAAAAATTCCCACATTATCAGCCCATCAGATTATTCAAAGCCGAATCATATATTAAAAATGATATGGATGAAATGCGCAGGTTTATAGGTCACGGGCTCGGAATATATGATTTTTATCAGGGTCGGTCAGAACTTTCAGAAGTGGAGGTGCAAACCTATGTTCATTTTATCAGCAATTATTTTAAGGCAATAAATAATATCATTGCCTTTGATTACATTCTCGACAGATTTAGGGATGAAATAACTACACCAGAGCTCGACCATGAACTTGATTCGACATTCCTTAAAATTAAATACATGACAGAGGAATTTTTAATAGGAGAAACAGAAGGCGACGAGATATAAACTATTCCCGGTTAGGTAACCCCATTCTTTATTGTATCGAACTTTAAAAATATATTGTCCTCAACTACCCTGCGCATTTTTTCAACTGCCAAAAAAAATTCCTCAAAGGATGTGTAGAGTGGTGCTATTCCAAATCTAATATTGTTGGGCTCCCTAAAATCCGGTATCACCTTATAACTTCCGTTTTCCGGTTGGATCAATGCATGGCAGATTCTGTATGCTTCGTCGTGTTGCAACGAAATGTGGGAACCACGCACATTATAATCTAAAGGTGTCCCAAAAGTAAATCCCAGGGCTGTGAGATGTTTATGGGTAAGAAAAATTAAATATTCGGTTTGTAATATGCTTTTTTTTCTGATTTTGTCCATTCCGGCTGATAGCATTATATCAAGGCCTTTACTTACTGGTGCCAGTGATAGTACCGGTGGTGTTCCCACAAGGAATTTACGGATTCCTCCGGCAGGTTTATAGTTTAACCCAAACGCAAAGGGATCGCCTGCCCCAAACCAACCCCAGAATGGTGATTCGAGTTTATCTACCAGGTTATTCGCTACATAGAGGAAAGCTGGCGAGCCGGGACCACCATTCAGGTATTTATAAGTACATCCAACGGCCAGATCAGCGCCTGCCTTGTTCAACTCAACCGGAACGGCGCCGGCAGAATGACTGAGGTCCCAAAGGATCAGTGCCCCATGCCGGTGAGCCAGTTGCGTCACCTTTTCCATATCATACATAAAGGCACTTTTAAAGGCCACATGAGATAGTACAACCAGTGCTGTATTTTTGTCGATCAATTCTTCGAGCGATTGCATATCTGTGGTTTGCCCGTCTGATGTTTTGGCCAGGGAAAGCTCATAATCAGGTCCAAGGTGATGGACAATACCTTCCAGAATATACAAATCTGTTGGAAAAT
>JABMQA010001106.1 GCA_013203545.1 Bacteroidota bacterium | reverse complement strand
GTTTATGTTACCGGTTGACGATCAGTCGCGTCAGGTGAAGCAACTATACTATTACCAGGAATGGTTGTGGTGTGTGCTCGACACAGGTTTGGCCGCTCTGCATGTACGCTTAAACGATTGGTTGTATTTTGATAAGGATCTGGGTCTTCCTTCTTCGGTTGTCACTGCATTGGATTTTGAGGGAGATTATGTATGGGCCTCCACAGCAAATGGACTGGCCCGTTTCGACCTGCTTATTGAACAATGGGAGGTGTTTGACAAGCAGCGGGGATTGCCTGATCCTGATGTTGGTGACCTTAAAGTTTCAGGAGAATATGTCTGGATCATTCACGGAAATGGATTCTCAGAATACAACCCACTCTTTGAGAAATGGCGGAATTTTAAAATTCAGAACGACACCAGCGAAATCCCAGACAGGTTATTCGTATTAAAAAATGAAATCTGGCTGGTTTGTGAAAACGGACTCGTGAGTTTTAATACACGGCTACAAAGTCAGCAACTTTTTAATTTCCCATATCTCACAAAAAAAAACCTACTCGAAATTTATATCGAGGATGAAAGGATCTGGGCCATAACCAGGCTTGGAATATTTTACTACGACAAACAGTCGGGTATCTGGAACGAGTTTGAAGGTAACAACAACCTTTCGGATGTTTTCATAAATTTTGGCTTTGTGAACCTGCAAAATATATGGGTTCTTACCGACAGGAACGTAATGGTTTGGGACCGTAATCTCAAAAGCTGGGAAATCCTGGATTATTCAACGGGCCTTTCATCGCTTGATTTTGCTTCGGTTTATTCCGATGGCAATTATACGTTTCTTTTTCAGGATGAATACATCGACTATCAGCGGAATATGCGTGATCCGTGGCGAAAATTTTATTTCAGTAAGGGTGGAAGGATAGGAGCGGCCAATATTTTTACCAATCTGTTTGACAATGAGGATGGAGGCTATATTGGTTTGGGTAAATACAAATGGAGCTGGGATGGTACCAGGGTAAGAATTGTTGAACAACTCGTCCGTCGGTGGGATGATTCGCAAAATATCCTCAAAAAGGATTTTGTTTCAGCATACAGGCTGGATGTGAAGAGCCAGGTGGATTTTGGGAATATGCGCAGGCTATCAGGGTTTTACAACAATGTGGATTACAGCGACACCATTTTTGGACTGAGATACCGTGATAACGACAACGACGTGGTGAGGGAGCTCGCCTGGGGGGATTTCAGGTGGGAACAGGGAAACATCCCCTTTGGTGAAGGTGCAGAGATGTTTGGTGCAAATGCCTGGTTGCAATACGGCAGCAAAACACCCATTTTCAAAAGAAGCCTTCTTTCATTAAAAGCATCCACAGGTCAGATAAAATCAGAAAAAACCTTTGAATATTACAACGGGGCCTTCAACAGGTTTACAACTTCAGTAAAGGATGTCGACTATCTTAAAAACCAGTTTTTCAGTATTCCAGGCCTCGACACCCTGAATACACCTGAAAATATCCGCCTGTATGTTGATGATAAAAGCGCATCAACCAACGACCCAAACACAAATGTTAATGCCACCATTGCAGGCTTAAACGGCGATTTTGACCAGTGGGTAATTGTTGAGGATTTTGCATGGTACACCAAGGCACATGTGTTGAGAATGGTGAAGCAAATAAGGCCCGAATGGTCGGCGGTTGTTCGGTATTCAATGGATGGCAGGGAATATGAGCAGATACTTCAGGATGATTATTTTTCCACAAAGCTGTTAAACTTCTATTATCTCAAGGGCAAGCAGATCATACCGTATAGCTTTAATTTCACTATAACAGATGATGCGGGTGGGGAAGTGCCGCTCCGTCAGTTTGGCATTGATGATGATGGTGATGGCAGGGTAGATTCGCGATGGATCGATTACCTGGAAGGATTTTTGTTCTTTCCCCAGGATAAACCGTTTCCAGCGGGTGTTTACGATTCCGTTTCTCCGCAGTCTTATTATCGCTTTGTATCGTCCTTTCAAACTGAACTGTCGATGATTCAGTTGCAGCACCCCAACCTGGTAAGGGGTAGCGAAAGTTTGTGGTTGGACGGAATCTTAGCTTCAGGAGGAAACGATTATGTGCTGGATTACACCAATGGAACCCTGATTTTCGTTCGCGAAGGCATTATAAGTCCCGATACCCGGATCGAGGTACAGTATGAATATTATGTGTACGATGGAGATAATCTTCACCAGGCGAGTTTTAACTTCAGCCCATCCGATAACATTTATATCCAAGCCGACTGGCGAAACCTGACCGAGGATTCCACCCACCTCATCGACATACATGGTGAGGTAAGAAAAAGTGTAGGAAAAATGGATTTCCGGCTGATCCCGGGTGTTGCATATCAAACACGCGAAAACCAATTAACCGGGCAACATTTCGAAGGCCTTGCCAGTTCTTCCTGGCTTCGTGTTAAGGCGCTTTATCAGCATTTCGAACCCGAATATAAAAACCTCTATCGCGAACAGTCGTTTTTTGGGAATGTGGAAAATAAAGTTCAATTTTATACCTCCGCTGATGTAACCGATTTTTTGAGACTTGTTGGAGACTGGAAGCTATTAACCGGCAATGATTCCATAAGTCCCGGTGCAAAAGAGAGATCAGGCAACGCATCATTTCTTCTTCATCAGCCTGATATTCCTAACATTCAGTTTACCTACCAGGACAGATTTTCAGCAAAAGAGGACTCGACCAGCGAGAAACGATTTTTCCAGAATTTGTTAGAGTATCAATTCCCAACAGGATGGGTGAATTTTTTCGGGATCAAAAGCTTTAAGATCGAAAATTTTCTTCGGGCCGGAACCAAAAAAGATTACTGGGATGACGGTTCACAAAAGCAAAAATTCTTTCAGGGTTACGGTAGATTGTCCGCACAAATCACCGAACGGATCCAGACAGGTTTCTTTTACCGGGCCAACTCAACAAACGACATAACAGGATCAGCAGAAAGCCCGGTATCAAAGGACGAAAGGCTGCTTGTCGATTTGGCGGTTAACGAGTGGCGGGCAATGCAGGTATCATTCCGGGTTGAAAACAGCCTGAAGCAAACCTTCACTTTTAAGGATGATCTCGATGTGTATTATCTAAGGAATTTCGGACAGGTAAATGTAAGATTTTCACCCGGTCAGTTGTGGAAACCATTGTCGTTGCTGTTTTTTGAGTTTAATTACAATCAAACGCAGGATCAGAAGGGTGAATCGGCAGATAGAATCGGTGAAAAACTTTGGCCCTTTTCTTCAACCCGGGCATCGGATCCCGGGCAGTCGTTCTTCATGAAGAATTATTTCATCAAAAATGAGATCCGTCCCGGGGGCAATTGGTTCCTGTACAGCATGCTTGAATGGAACACACAGGAAAACGGCCTCTCAGGAAGCACCCTGCAGAAATCTTTCTGGCGCCTGATCGAAAAACTTGACCTTAAAATCGGGGTGACCACACACCTTGTTGCCCAGTACCGCCAGTTTTTTCAGGATCTTGGATATTCCATAAATTCGATGGATTATGAACCATCGGTTTGGATTGAGCACCGCTGGTCAAGCGAGTTTATCAATATCTTTAATGTGCTTTACCGGCGTAATAACCGCGATTACGGAAATATGGACGATAAGACCAACCACTGGGAATCGTCGTTTGATGTCATCTGGCGAACCAGCCGGTTTAAATGGTTACGTCAGATGGAGATACAACAGACATTTGCCGGATCTCACCAGAGCACCATGGGATACAACGAGCAAAAAAGCTTCCAGTTCAGTTCGGGGACTTCCTTAAACCTTTACCCTTTGCACGCACTTGTTCTCCGTCTCAGGGCAGACGTAACGCGCTACAAGGATTTGATCCTTTCACAGAGAAATTACCTGAGTGTTTCGTTTAACCTGAAGGTGTCACTGAGGTTTTAATTCTGCTTGTTACGGATGGATAAGGTGTTCCTTTGTGGTTAAAAAAAAGGTAACCACTTAGGCACTAAGAACACTAAGGTTCACTAAGAAGCTGTCTAAAAATGATATTTAATTTGATTAGCCCCGTCCTTCTGCCACGGGCATCCCTATCTTTATGCCATTTGGCAAATTTAACAAAGATGATAACTTTTTATCTTTTCATCTTTGTTAAATGGTTGAAACAATGACAAAT
>JABMQA010001105.1 GCA_013203545.1 Bacteroidota bacterium | reverse complement strand
TTGATGGTCATTGATGGTCATTGTGGACATTGTGGACATTGTGGACGTTGTGGACATTGTGGACATTGATAGTAAATGGAGGCCATAAAACAGCAAAGCAAATGGCGGTGCGGCCAAATGACAACATAATGACATCCGTCAGACTTCGGCGTGAGCTCAGTCGAACGCTGACGGACGAATGATACGAATTATCTTGAGTACTACTTCCTTATTCTTTTACATTATTACCAGTTAAATAGTTACGTTTTTCAATAAACACCTTAAATGGAAAATTCCTCATAAAAGTTGTCAGGGATTTTGTTTCTTTGCTCTCTCTTAAAGAAAAGATATGTTTTTTATAAATAAAAATTTCCATGCAAGATGAGCTTTGAGAAAGGGGATTTTAAATACCTTAACCGGTTTGTAAAAGATTTATTCAAATCCTCAGGAAGAAAGGTTGCCATATCTTTTTTTCTTCAGCTATTAACAGGTTTTACACAAAGCATCGGCCTCATCATGCTAATTCCGCTTCTTGGATTTGTGCAAATTATTGAACCCACTTCGCAAAATGCCAAATTCATGGACCTGTTTCTCAATTTTTTTCAAAAAATAGGGATCCCGGTAAATCTTTTCACCATCCTGTTGTTTTATGTATTGATTGTTTCGCTTAACTCATTGATGGGCAATTATCAATCCGTCAATAACGCCAGAATCCAGCAGCATATGATCAAATCGCTCAAGGATCATCTATACAAACTGATTGGCTATAGCGAGTGGCTTTTCATTTCGCAATTACGTCTATCAGAAATCACACAGGTTCTTACGCAGGAAATTCAGCGTGCCGGGCAACTTGCATTTCGATTGTTGCAACTTACCGGTGTTATCGTCTCTATGGCAGCCTATTTATCTGTTGCATTCATGCTCTCTATCCAAATGGCAGGACTTGCCGTTGCCGGGGGCATTTTGCTTTGGCTTCTGTTTCGCCGGAAAAACAAGTACGCATACCAACTTGGCAAATCGAGCCAGTATTCCATGAAAAGAATTTACCAGGTGGTACTCGAACATCTCACAGGGATGAAAGTAGCCAAGAGTTTTGCTGATGAAGACCGGTACATCGAAGAATTTGTTTACCACACCAACGCGTTTGAAAAGCAGAAAATTCAGATGGTAAAACTCAATGCAAACACTGCATTTGTGTATTCACTGGGAACTGTGGTCATGCTCAGCGCCTTCGTTTTCATCTCTGTCCATTGGGTTGGACTCCATGCTGCCTCTTTGCTGGTAATGATATATATCTTTTCGAGGCTTCTGCCCCAGGTATCATCAATTCAAGTAAACTACCAACAAATTCTTCAATTATTGCCTGCATTCCAGTCTGTTCAAAATTTAGAACAGCAATGTACCGAAAACCGGGAAACAATGAACAGGGATCATTTTACGCTGGTCAAATTGTCAGAAAGAATAGTCTTCGAAAATGTATCGTTTTCCTATGGAAAGAAGAATGTGCTGGATCAGGTCAGTCTTATAATTCCAGCCAGGAAGGTAACTGTGATAACAGGAAAATCGGGTGCAGGAAAATCTACCCTTGCCGATCTAGTCACAGGCCTGCTAAAACCGGTAGCCGGATCGATCTATATTGATGATCACCACCTGGATGACCATTTGATGTATAGCTGGAGAAAAAGTATCGGTTACGTTACACAGGAATCCTTTCTGTTTCACGATACCATCCGTAATAATTTGCATCTTACCAATGCCCAGGCTACCGAATCCCAAATCTGGGAAGCGCTCGAAGCAGCATCGGCCGGAGAGATGGTACAGAACTTTGCGAAAAAACTGGATACCGTTGTCGGCGACCGGGGACTGAAACTATCGGGGGGCGAACGCCAAAGGCTGGCCCTGGCCCGTGCCATGATGAGAAAACCCACGCTGTTGATTTTGGATGAAGCCACCAATGCCCTTGATCCCTATAACGAGGGGAAGATCATTGAAGCCTTAAAAAAACTGAAAGGAAAGACCACCATCATCATGATTACACACAAACCAGAACTGCTGAAAATGGCGGACCAGGTAATTGACGTGGACGGGACGGAGGCCATCAATTGAGTTATCCGGAATGAATGAACCCTCTGGCAAAAACCGGTTACCCCAACAGGCCACATTTGTCAGGTTCTAACCTATCGGGAAGAACTTTTGGTAAATATATTTCAACGATATTTGTATCCAAAATTTTATCATGAACTTTAACCGTTCTCAGGGATGATTATAAGGGATTTATCACTCATTGGGCTTTCGCAAATTATTGTGTTCGTAACGGTATTGCTGCTCAAAAAGCAGAAACGGACAAAGGATTATATGCTTGTTATATTTCTATTGCTGATCGGTTGCGAATTCTTCTATCGCTATTTACAAACCGGATTTCCGGGCGTTTCCGGCAATTGGGCCATATTGTTCGACATTGTTTACTGGGCGCTGTTCGGGCCGGTTCTCTATTTTTATACACGCATGGTGATAGATGGTAACTTCAGGCTCAAGGTGCAACACCTCGCCCACCTGTTTATTCTGGTTGCCGGCATGTTTGCTGTTATTCACTTTGTTGGTTCTCCGGCCGGTTCGGGCTCATTCGTTAAATATTTCTCCGAAAGCACAGG
>JABMQA010001104.1 GCA_013203545.1 Bacteroidota bacterium | reverse complement strand
GAATAAAACTGAAGACATTATTAATCGCGGAGGGGGGAATCTTGTTATTGAACTTTTCCGGTCAACAGACGATGGCGGATTATCGGATAAACCTGTGGAAGTTAAGATAGATAGTGTAAAGCATACTGTTAAAGCTGGTGAGCCGCTTGTTCTTTATCCAGGACAGAGTATTTGTTTAACTCCGGGGTTGTATCATCGGTTTTACGGTCAGGAAGGAAATGGATATGTTTTAATCGGCGAAGTTAGTTCAGTCAATGATGATGAACATGATAACCATTTTTATAATGAAGTTGGTCGTTTCCCGACTATTGAAGAAGATTGCAATCCTGCCTGTCTCCTGGTATCCGATTATGAAAAATTTATTTTATAACTAACTATTATTTAGTGATCGTTATGAATAAAAAACTAATTATTTCGGGTGTTGGTTGTTGCCTCGTCGATAGACTTTATAATAATATTTCTTTTAATGGAAAATGTTTTCATCCCTTCCTTTCAAGGCAACGGGGAGATGGAGGATTAACTCCCGGTCAGCTTATTTTTAAAGAGGAGTTTGAAGTGTTTACCGGTAAAAGCTTTCAAACCATCCTTGATAAGGTTACCGGAGGCAGATTACCTGATAAAATTAATATTGGCGGACCATGTATCGTTGCACTGATTCATACTGCTCAAATGTTGGGAATAGATAATTGTACTGTACGCTTTTATGGTAATCGTGGTAATGATGATGAAGGGAAATATTTACTTTCAAAATTAAAGAATACTCCTGTAAATATAGATAATTACAAATTACTGGATAAAAATACTCCATCTACGATTGTTCTTTCTGATCCGGGATATAATAACGATGGCGAACGAATTTTCATCAACTCAATTGGTGTTGCCTGGGATTATACTCCGGAGGATATCAGTGATGATTTTTTCTCCTCCGACATTTTGGTATTTGGTGGTACGGCACTGGTTCCCAGAATACATGATAATCTGACTAAATTATTACGAAAAGCCAAAAAAAGAGGTTGTATCACAGTAGTAAACACGGTCTTTGATTTCAGAAATGAAAAAGCTAACCCACATCAGAAATGGCCGCTTGGGGAAAGTGATGATAGTTATGGATATATTGATCTTTTATTGGTCGACCTGGAAGAAGCTCTTCGCCTTAGTAAAACAACCGATATTGATAAAGCGATACATTTTTTTCGTAAAAACAAAGTTGGAGCTTTGATAATCACTAATGGTTCCAATAACATCAGAGTTTATTCGGATGGTAGCTTTTTTGGGTTTTTAGATGAATGTGAGTTGCCGGTTTCGGAAGCAGTATCCGAACAGTTGAAAAAGGATTATTCAGGCGATACAACAGGTTGCGGTGATAACTTTGTTGGTGGCGTGATTGCATCTTTGTCATCACAATTACAGATAGGAGTAGATAAACCCGATTTAAAAGAAGCCTGTATTTGGGGAATAGTTTCCGGAGGATTTTGCTGTTTCTATATGGGGGGTGCTTATTTTGAAGAATTTTCCGGTGAAAAACGAAAAATGATTGAACCTTATTATAACCGGTATAAAAAACAGATCAATGCCTGAAAACAGATCGATTGTAATATATGGTGCAGGAAAAATCGGCCGCTCATTCATTGGACAACTTTTTAGTCGTTCTGATTATGAATTAGTATTTATTGATATTGATCAGGTAATTGTTGAGGCTTTAAACAAGCGTAAAAGTTATTCAATCATAATTAAAGGCGGTAGAGAGGAACATATTCTGGTGACTAATGTACGGGCAATATCGGGACTTGATGAGGGCAAAGTTGCCGAAACTATTTCAAAAGCCTCAATTATGGCAGTTGCTGTAGGAAAGAATGCTCTGAAGATGGTGATCCCGTCAATTGCTAAAGGCTTAAAGTTGAGGTTTGATAAAACTCCGGACCAGGCACTGGATATAATTATTGCAGAAAACATGCGAAATGCTGCAGAATATTTTCGAAAGTATCTTTCAGAGTGTTTGCCAGTTGATTACCCATTTAAAAAACTTGTTGGTTTGGTGGAGACCAGTATTGGAAAGATGGTACCAATCATGAAAAAAAATGACATGGAAAAAGACTCGCTTATGGTTTATGCCGAACCTTACAATACCTTGATTCTTGATAGAAATGGTTTTAGATGTCCGATTCCTGTAGTTGAAGGACTCGCCCCTAAAAACAAGATAAAGGCATGGGTTGACCGAAAAGCCTTTATTCATAATCTTGGACATACAGCCGTGGCTTATTATGGTTTTTATAAATTTCCACGGGCAATCTATATATACGAAGTATTGGAAGACCAAAATGTGTATTCCTTTGCACATTCCGTGATGCATCAGGCAGCCGAAGTTTTGCAAGTTATTTATCCTGATGATTATTCATTACAGGAACTGGAAGAACACATTGATGACTTGTTGGAACGATTTCAAAATAAAGCACTTCAGGATACTGTTTTCAGGGTTGGGAGAGACCTGTACCGTAAGCTTTGTTTTGATGATCGTTTTGTTAGCATTATCCGCCTTGCTATACAACAGGGAATGGCGTATAATAATATCCTCAAAGCTATGGTTTATGGTTTGTTTTTTCGTTGTAGTGATGAATATGGAAAGCAATTTCCATCTGACATAGATTTTTTTGATAACTTTGATAAGAAGGGACTTGATCATATTTTAAAAACAGTCTGCATGTTTGATCCGAACATAGACTTGCATCTGATCAAAACAATTAACAAATTATATGTTGATCTCCGATTAAACTTTTAAATAACATAAATAAAAATTAACAATGAAAAAAAGAAATTTAATAGTGTTCATCTCTGTATATTGGCTAAGTGCGTTCATCTCAACTTTTGCAAGCGAATCTAAGGTTGTTTCAGTAAGTAGTGAAAAATTTACTGATAAAACAGAGAAGGGTGTGACTGCTGTACATAAAGACACCATTCATGTTGTGGGACATGCTCATATGGACATGAATTGGTTGTGGACCTATTCTGAAACAATGAAAATGTGTAATGATAATTTACGGCAAACAGTTGCTTTCATGGAAGAATTTCCTGATTTTACTATGCTACAGAGTCAGGCTGCAGTCTATAACTTTGTAGAGATGGTTGATCCGCCTCTGTTTAAACTGGTTCAGAAATATGTAAAAGACGGACGTCTTGAGCTTGCCGGAGGCATGTGGACCGAAGGTGATATGAACATGTCATCAGGTGAAGCAATTGCACGCTCTTTTCTTCTTGGACAACGTTATTTTCAGAGTCGATTTGGTAAAATAGCTAACATCGGGTGGCTTCCTGATAACTTTGGACATATTTCACAGTTCCCCCAGATACTTAAACTTGCGGGTTGTGATTATTTCTATCACCATCGTTGTAAGGTTTACAAAGGG